>JBJKPQ010000062.1:0-29621 GCA_046706305.1 Bacteroidales bacterium | reverse complement strand
TTCCTGTATAATGAAACAACTGCCGGTTTATAATTTTCACCTTTGCCCATAACCCTGGCACCCTCAAAAGCAAGGCCTCCCTCATAGTCAACTCCTTTAAAGAGGTCCTTGATCCGGAATTCCTTAATATATGTCCGGAACCGTGGATAATCAGCTCGTTCTTTATTGGTGAAAGTAACTGCCCTGTCGGTAAGTGTTCCTGATACGGGATTTTTGAAGTATGCTTTAGCGGTGAGTCTTGCAGAATCGGTGGTGAATGAATTTTTTTGGGTATTAATGCTGTAATCTTTGATATCTGCATACAGATCACCGGCCGGATAACCAGCCTTTTCCCAGGTAACCTTTCCTGTTTTTCCTTTAAATAAAAGAAGCTCAGGATAATATTTGCCGGATACATCATAAATCTCAGTGCTGTCCTCCTGAGAATAACATGTTAGAGTGCCCCTGTTGATTAAAAGGCAGAATAAAGTGTCATAGCTGAATTGCGGAGTAGTATTCTTAACTTTCCATTTTACGACTCCCGATTCATAAAGAACATTATCGCTAAGGACTGATGAGGTAGTTCTGATAAATATGTCGATTTGGTTGTTGGTGTAGTCATGGTTAAATGCCAGTTCACTTACACCTGAGAGCCAGTATTTGAATGCTTCTGCATCTTTGTTCTGATCCGTAAACTTGTTGATAGTAAGAATGAAGTCGAGAAAATGAGGTACAGGCCTTATATTTCTTGTAGACAGCAGGCTGGAGATATCCATTATCATCGTTTTACTTTCTTTATTGAAAGTAAGGCTGTCCCACCTGGCTATAAAAGTATTTAATCCTGCAAGCTGGTCGTCTTTCAGATTGGGACCCATAAACTCCTTCAGTTCATCAGCATATTTTGATGGATCGCCACTGAATGCGGACCTTGTCTGACTGAACAGGGAAGTGGACATCAGCATTGCTGTAACAATAAGTAAGAAAAGTCTTCGCAACATATGTTATACCAATTTACAAATTTCCACTTCCAGTCAGAATGAACTGCTGCGATTAAATCACAGCCTTATCAGCTAATAAACCCAATAAAGAGAGTTTATTGCCAAGAATAATGATCATCAGTTACTTAAAAAGATTCAGCTATTGCGGCAAAATCATCTTTTTTAAGAGAAGCACCTCCAATAAGTCCTCCGTCAACATCTGGTTTTGAAAAGATCTCCGCTGCATTAGATGGCTTGCAGCTTCCACCGTATAATATTGTTAAATCATCAGCACATTCAGGACTGTATTTTTCTTTAACAAGATCCCTGATATATTTATGCATTTCCTGGGCCTGGTCAGGTGTGGCTGTAAGCCCTGTTCCGATAGCCCACACAGGTTCATAGGCGATTATGATATTCTTCATCTGATCCTCAGTGAGACTGAAAAGGCCATCCTCCAGCTGTTTCTTAACGACATTAAAATGTTTTTCTTCTTCCCGTTCACTTTTTACTTCTCCGCAACAGAAAATTACTTTAAGCCCGTTTTCCAGAGCAAGGTTTGTTTTTTTATTCAGAAGACTGTCATCTTCATTATAATAGCTTCTTCTTTCAGAATGCCCGAGTATAACATAATCCGCACCCGTGCTTTTTACCATCGACGCAGATACCTCCCCTGTATAGGCGCCAGATATTTCAGATGCGCAATTCTGAGCTCCAAGAGCTACTTTACCGCTTTTTAGAATATCCGCAATACCGGCAAGGTGAATGAATGGAGTACAGATGATAACATCAGCCACAGCTGGCGGGTTACTGCCAAAGTAATCTTCAAGTGTCTCAGCAAATTTAATTCCATCTTTAAGATTCATGTTCATTTTCCAGTTACCGGCTACAATTTTCTTTCTCATATAAAAATGTTTTAAGTGTATTATTTAAAATTAATTATCCTTTTGTGATTGTCCTGTTATTCCGGATTCGTTACCTGCTTTTTCTATGAACCAACTATACTGAGGAACATCGGCCCATGACCATTTACCCTCAATCACGCCGTTTTTAAGCAGTATATAACCTGGATTGGCCCGGACCATTGTTTTAAGAGTCGTTTCATCAACTGCGCAGAAGGTCAGGCCGTTTTTATAAGTATCAACCGTTTTGGTTACAGATGCAGTTAATATGTAGAATTTAATTCCCGCGGCTAAGCAGGCTCTGCCCAGACTAAAACCGTTAGTTAAGTTTTGCCTGTTTGCATCCTGTAACTTTTTTGACACCATCAGAAGGGTATATCCTGGATAGTTCAAAATATCCTGCGTAATGTCATATCCATCTGGCGACGTTATCAGGAAATCATGTATGGGAGGCTGGTATCCCTTACTGACAAGAACAGATTTCTGGTCAATGAATTTCCAGGTACTGTCATCAGCAGGATAGTTATTTAGATTGAACTCTTTTCTGACACCATTCTTCTCATAAATGAACGTGGTTTTATACTGGTCGGGTTCAGCGCCATCCGGTATTACCATCTTGTCTGCTATCCTTACTCCGGTTTTATATGGCAGAAAATCAATTACAGGCAGATATCTCAGGTTATATAATGAGAATAAAACAAATATCATAATGACGGCTGCTGTTATAATCCATTCTGTTACGGGTCTGAATATATTCTTCGCATTACGCCTGTTGGAAAAAAGAATAATTGCCATTGTAATGAGAACGACATTCTTCCAGAATGTCTGCCAGTTGGTAAGATGAATGGCATCTCCAAAGCATCCGCAATCCGTTACAGGGTTGGATATTGCAAGAACAAAAGTTACTGGAGTGAATATTATCATAAGTATGAGAACCACCGTGATCCCTGTCTTTTGCCTGATTCCTGTGAGAACAGAAAACCCGGCAATAAATTCCGCCAAGCAAAGAAGTATAGCAAGATAAAGGGTAAGCTTGTCTGGAAACCCGATGTTGAAGGCCTGGAAATAATCGTGAAATTTATATGCAGAACCGAGAGGATCTATAGCTTTGACCAGGCCCGAGAACATAAACACAAGCCCTGTTACAATTCTGCTTAACAGCCTTATTGTTTTCATTTTAAATCAACTTTCTTTCATATAGTACTTTAAGTATCAGGGAGAATATTTCCTCCGGTGGTAATATTGTCCCATGATTGCTGCTGCAATCGACCAGAGCCAGCCGGTTATCTGTTCGGGCCACATTAAAATATATATCCCTTACAGTTTTCTGGAAGGCAAGGTTCTCTTCATGAATATCACGATTCCCGTTCAGGTAGTTTCTGTCGTTTCCTGTACGGGCATCAGAAAGTTTTTTTTCTGTAAAAGAAAAGGGGACATCCAGAAAGATATTAAGATCAGGTTTTGGAATGGCAAAATGATCAAATTCAAGAGCAAGTATCCATCTCATTAATTCATTGCGGGCTTCACCTCCCTCGAGTTTTGCACATTGGTAGGCAATATTCGAATATGTATACCTGTCGAGCAGTACTACTTTACCTTTATTAAGCCAGTTATTTATTTCTCCTGCCGCATCTTTTCTGTCACCTGCATACAGCATGGCAACCAGGTATGGATTGACTTCGTTCAGGGATCCGAACTCCCCTCTTAGAAACCGGGCAATGAGCTCGCCAAAGTAGGGGGCACTGGTCCTGGGGAAGTGAAGGTATTCGCAGCCATAACCCTGACTGGTGAAGAAGTCACTTAACATTCTGATCTGTGTCGATTTCCCGGCCCCGTCGACTCCTTCAATGACAAAAAGCTTCATTTTATTTCTGGTTTCTTTCACTACAAATGTAATAACCGAACATGAAAGTTGAAAATGTAAACCTTGTTTAGTTGAAAAGTCCTTATTTTTTTAATTATTTCTTAATTTCGGCATATAATAATAATGAAATGAACACTAAAACCCGTTTTATTAATGCAGGGGGCAAGCTACTGGATCTTGGTTTTCCCAGGATAATGGGGATATTAAATGTTACTCCGGATTCCTTTTACAGCGGTAGCCGTTTTGTGAGTGAGAAAGAAATACTTAAGGCTGCCGTTAAAATGAAGGAGGATGGGGCCGATATTATTGATATCGGTGGTTATTCGTCGCGGCCAGGTGCAGATAATATTCCTGAATCTGAAGAAGGAAGAAGAGTGTTTAAGGCTTTAAAAATCGTGTCCGGGGAACTACCGGGTATGATTATCTCAGTCGATACTTTCAGGGCTGAGATAGCGAAAGAAGCAGTTGAAAAATACGGGGCTGCAATGATTAATGATATATCCGGAGGTGAAGCAGACAATGAAATGTTCCGGGTAGTCGGGGAACTCAATGTGCCATATGTGCTAATGCATATGAATGGCACTCCGAGGACGATGCAGGAAAACCCGGTTTATGATGATGTTGTGGCAGACATCCTTCGATGGATGGGTAAAAAGATTGTAAGTCTTCATTCCATGGGAGTCAAAGACATAATAATTGATCCTGGTTTTGGTTTTGGTAAAACACCAGCACATAACTTTGAGATTTTAAAAAGACTTGGAGAGTTTTCAATTGCAGGATTACCTGTTATGGCAGGACTGTCGAGAAAATCGATGATCTGGAAGACTCTTGGCATTACGCCCGATGAATCGCTCAACGGGACAACGGCTCTTAACATGGCAGCACTTTTTGGTGAAGCTGATATTTTAAGGCTTCATGATGAAAAGGAAGCAGTCCAGCTTGTGAAATAATTCCAAAGGCTTCGGGATTAAAAATGTTTCCGTATTTTTAGAAAAAATATTTTCAGGACATGCTATTTCATATAACCGTACTCGATATCCTTGATATTTTTCTTGTTGCACTGATCCTCTTTCAGCTTTACAGGATAATAAGAGGCACGGCTGCCTTCAGCATTGTAATGGCCATTTTTTTTATATATGTTTTCTGGCTGCTTGTAAGGGCTCTGAAAATGGAACTTATAAGTGCATTGCTTGGCCAGGTGATAGGAGTTGGTGTCCTGGCGCTTATTATTGTTTTTCAACAGGAGGTGAGACGTTTCTTGCTTGTGCTGGGTACACGTTATCTTTCCGGAAACAGGTTCTCGTTCCTGCGTTTTTTCTCATCTGTACAAAAAGACGTGGTAAGTCACAGGGAAGCTGAAGAGATAGTTCGTGCATGCGAATCGATGGCTTCCAGCAGGACGGGTGCACTTATTGTGATAGGCCGTAAAAGCAGCCTTGCATTATTTACCGAGGGTGGGGAAATACTTAAATCAAAAATAAGCGCAGCCCTGTTGGAGACTATATTCTTTAAAAATTCACCACTTCACGATGGAGCTGTCCTTATTGAAGGTAATCTTGTTCTTGCAGCAAGGTGCCCTTTGCCTGTCACAGAAATGGTAGACCTTCCGGCCAGATATGGCATGCGGCACAGGGCTGCTATAGGTATGTCGGAACATTCCGATGCCATCATTATTATAGTATCTGAAGAAACAGGTTTTATCTCTGTTGTTGAAACAGGAGACATACGTGAAAATATCAGCACCAAAGAGCTGAGGAATGTCCTTCTGATGGAAAAAGTATGGTAATATAAAGGTACCGGGGCAAAAGGAAGGCTGACTAATCAGTTGTGGAAGCTGAAACAGGAAGGCATAACAAGATAAAAGCAGACATTTTTGAGCCTTTTTAGTCTGAAATGATAAAAGTAATCGACCGGTTACTATTTCCAGTTGTTAGTATTTGTAGGGAAAATCCTACAATAAAATCAGGATATAGCTTCAGGAATGTTGGCATATATTTATTATATTTATAGATATAATACTTGTCTAGAACTCACACGGTCGATAAACTTTACATTATGAAGAAATCCTTCTCATGGTCCATAGGGATGGTTTTTTTATTTTTTGTTATTCTGGTAACTGCAGGAGCATTATATTATTACAGGATACAAAGGACAAAAATTATCGATGACAAACAGAAAGAATTGCAGGCTATTGTTAATCTTAAGATTGATGAAATAACTCAATGGGGTAATGAACGTATTGCTGATGCATCACTATTCAGAGACAATCTTTTCCTGGTGTCAGAAATAAATGCATTCTTTAAAAATAATCAGGCCGGAGAGAAAAAGGAACTGAACAGTTACCTTAAATCTTTCCTCGAGAATAAGAACTATTCAGGTATTTTACTTATTGACGCTGACTTAAATCTTAGAATTGAGTATCCGGAAAAAAATAATTTATTGGGCGGGTACCTGAAGAACTTCATTAGTAAACCTGGTGCAAGAAAAAATATTCAAATTACAGACCTTCATAAATCAGAAGTCGATTCTTATCAGCACCTGGATATGACGGTTCCATTGTACAGAATTACAAATGCGGACTCTCTTTTTAACGGTTTCGTGGTTCTCAAAATAGATCCTGCAAAGGTACTTTTCCCGTTGATTAATTCGTGGCCTGTCCCCAGTAAAACATCTGAGGTGATTATTTTCAGAAAGGAAGGTGATTCCCTGTTCTTTTTCAATAATTCTGCTTTCCGAAAAGATGCTGGGCTCACAGTAGGTTTGCCGGCTCATTCTGAAAATAATCTTTGTGTAAAAGCTGCTTCAGGAACCACCGGGTTCACAACGGGAATCGATTACAGAAAAAAGAATGTTATTGCTTATATATCGAAGCTAAGAAATTCTCCATGGACAATAATCGGCAAAACGGATGTAAGTGAACTTGGTCCGGTTTTCCTGCGACAGAAGAAAATTACCCTTGCATTTTCATTATTGCTTCTTTTTTTGGCTGCCGGGCTATCCGAGTTTCTAAGGAGAAACAATGCTTCCCGCTTACTTAGAAAACAACTTGAATCTGAACGTAAATACCGGACCACTCTTGATAATATGATTGAAGGTTGCCAGTTGATCGGATTCGACTGGCGTTATATCTATATTAATGACGCAGCAGAAAAACATAATCGTATTGCAAAGGATAAATTACTGGGTAACAGGTATATGGATTGCTGGCCGGGAATCGAGGAAACTGATGTTTTCCAAAGGATAAAAACCTGTATGGAGCAAAGAATACCTGCTGTTCTAACAAACAGGTTCCAGTTTCCCGACGGGACAGAAGGTTGGTTTGATCTTAATATCATGCCGTCCAACGAGGGGATACTTATCTTTTCAAACGATGTCACCCTTCCAGTACAGACAAGAAAATATAATGAGCTGGGTCAGGAAATTCTTACCCTGGTTAACAGGTATACAAACCCGGCAGAAATGGTTGAAAAAATAATAGAAGCCATTCGAAATAGCACCGGGATTGAAGCTGTAGCCGTAAGGCTCAGGGAGGGACCTGATTATCCGTACTATTCAACCTCAGGATTTGAAGAAAAATTTGTCAAACATGAAAAATATCTCTGTAACTACGATGATGATGGTAACCTGGTGACTGATGTCAACGGAGATCCGCTGTTGGATTGCATGTGTGGAAATATTCTTTGTGGCAGAGTGGATCCTTCCAAGTCTTTTTTTACTGATGGTGGTAGCTTCCGGAGTGGTAACACAACAGAACTTCTCAGAACAACAACACCAAGTGACAGGCTTGCCCGGACACGTAACAGGTGCAACAGCGCCGGGTATGAATCTGTTGCTCTCGTGCCGATAAGGTCGGGTAATATGACATTGGGTCTGTTGCAACTGAATGACCGTAGGATTAATTACTTCGATGAGGAGATCATTCCGTTTTTTGAGCGTCTCTGCTCAAGCATAGGCCTTGCACTCGAGCGTAATGAAATAATGAAGGAGATTACTATAAGTGAAGCAAAATTCAGAAAAATATTTGAGCTTTCTCCACTGGGCAAATCAATGACCACCCCGGATGGAACCATTAATGTGAACAGGTCGTTCTGTAAAATGCTGGGTTATTCAGAGAATGAACTTAAAAAGATCAGTTGGGAGGCTATTACCCATCCGGACGATATTGAAAAAACATCGCAGGTTATAGATGATATTTTAACTGGCAAGTATGATGAAAAGCGTTTTGAAAAACGGTATCTGCATAAAAGCGGGAAAGTTGTTTATACTGATGTATCAACCTATCTTCACAGGAACACGGAAGGCAATCCGGAATTCTTCATTACAACAATTAATGATATTACAGAGCGGAAAATTGCTGAAAATGAGATACGGGAGCTTAACTCAGAACTTGAAAACAGGGTTGAACAACGGACAAAGCAACTTATGGATGCTAACAGGGAACTCGAATCATTCAGCTACTCTGTTTCACACGATCTTCGCGCCCCACTGAGAGCAATTCATAGCTTTACATCAATTTTAAAGGAAGATTATAATGAAGTCCTTGATAATGAAGGAAAGAGGATCTGTGGTATT
Source organism: Bacteroidales bacterium (assembly GCA_046706305.1). Classification (GTDB taxonomy): domain Bacteria; phylum Bacteroidota; class Bacteroidia; order Bacteroidales; family VadinHA17; genus LD21. Next base: position 21,327 of record JBJKPQ010000062.1, on the reverse strand, counting down.
ATTGAGGATTCCTCAGTTCATATGGGTAAACTGATAGATGATCTCCTTTCTTTTTCCCGGGTAGGCAGAAGCGAAATGTTATTCTCCAAAATCGATATGGAAAGTATGGTAAGTACTATTATAAATGAGATTATTGATCCTGATTTACGGAAAAAAATCATGATAACATTGGGTAAATTATATTCTGTTGAAGGGGATGTGAATACATTAAGGCTGGTGTGGATAAACCTGATTTCCAATGCTGTTAAATATTCGTCAAAGAAGGAGCATCCGGAAATTATGATTGGAAGCAGAAAAAATAAAAGCTCTGTTATTTACTATGTTAAAGACAATGGTTCTGGTTTTGATATGAAGTATATAGATAAACTGTTTGGTGTATTCCAGCGTCTTCACAGTCAGAAGGAATTTGAGGGTAATGGAGTTGGGCTGGCCATAGTTAAGAGAATTGTGACAAGGCATGGAGGAACAGTGTGGGCTGAATCTGGATTTGAAAGTGGTGCAACATTCTATTTTAGCCTGCCACTTGTGCCAGAACATGCTTAACAGGCCGGAAACTGGTATCCATGCTTTTTGTATGAGATTATTAAATATCAGCTGAATAATAAGAGAGTCAAACATTTGTAAACAGAGTCTTAAACTTAAAAAACAATATATGGAAGATTACCTTGCTGTTGAAATATTACTCGTGGAAGATAATCCACAAGATGCCGAACTTACAATCAGGGCTCTAAGAAAGAATAACCTGGCCAACAATGTGTTAGTAGCGGAGGATGGCGAGGAAGCTCTGAACTTTTTTTTCTGCCGGAATAAATATTCCAAAAGAAGCTTTGATAATCCCCCCAGGGTGGTTTTGCTAGATTTGAAACTTCCAAAAGTAAGTGGCCTGGAAGTTTTAAAGACAGTAAAGTCGGATGAAAGGACAAAGAATATTCCTATCGTAGTAGTTACTTCTTCAAGGGAAGAGCCCGATATGAAGGAAGCGTATTCGCTGGGAGTAAACAGTTATGTTGTAAAGCCAGTTGATTTTGACCAATTCGTTAAGGCGATGAGCAGCCTGGGTCTTTATTGGTTGCTTGTGAATGAACCACTAAGGTAAGATTTGAATATCAACATTAAACACTGCATAATTGTTTTATAATAATCGAGCGGAGAAGTTTAACTAAAGGGTGAATTTCTATGGATGAAAATTTGAAGATACTCTTTCTTGAGGATAATCAAACAGATACAGAAATTATCTGGAGGCAGATCAAAAAGGACAAAATTGAATTTGAAGGAGAGCTTGTCGAAACCAGGGAGCAGTTTATTAAGGCACTCAAAAGTTTCAGCCCCGATATTATTATTTCTGATTTCAGGCTTCCGGCTTTTGACGGAATGAGTGCCCTGAAACTGAGAAATGAAATGGCTGCGGATCTGCCTTTCATTCTCGTTACAGGCTCAATAAATGAAGAGGTGGCCGTTGAATGTATGAAAGCCGGAGCGGATGATTATATACTTAAGGAAAGATTATCACGCCTCGGTCCAGCAATAAGATCGGCAATTGACAGAAGGAAGATTGCTGAGGAAAAAAAGCTTGCCGACAAACGTTTATTCGAAAGCGAGGAAAAATACAGGAAGCTTGTCGATCTTACACCTGATGCCGTTGTAGTACATTCTGACGGTAAGCTTTTGTATGCCAATCCAGCAACACTGAAAATGTTGAAAGTAAATGATTTTGATAAAATAAAGGATATTCCGGTTTTAAATTTTATTCATCCCGATTCCTACGAATCATTGTCTGCAAGATTGAATAGAATTTATGAAACAGGTGAACCATCTGATTATGCAGAGGAGAAGATGATTAACCTCAAAAATGAGGAATTATTCGTTGAAATTATTGGTATTCCTATACAATTTATGGGAAAGAAGGCTGTACAGACTATAATACGTGATATTTCAGAAAGGAAAAAATTTGAAAAGAAACTGAAAGATGAGCATAACCGTCTCAGAACCCTGATTGACAATATTTCCGATACGATATATTTCTTTGATAAAGAAGGCAGGAAGGTAATTTCAAATAAAGCAGATTATGAACTTCTGGGTTTTGATTCTGAGGACAAGGCTCTGGGCAAAACCGATATGGATCTTTTCCCTGGCGAGACAGGGGTAAGGTATCATGAAAGTAACCTTAATGTCCTAAAAACTGGCAAACCGCAGGCATATCCCGATGAAAAAATGAGTGACAGCAAGGGCAATACAGTCTGGTTGCAGTCAACTCATTTTCCTATACTCGACCAGGAGAACAAGGTGGTCGGGCTGGTTGGAATAGGACATAATATAACTGCCAGGAAGAAGGCCGAACTGGCACTGCTGAAAAGCAGGAGGGAATTTCAGCATTATTTTGAATCCGGTTCAATAGGAATGAGTGTTACAGGTCCGAAAATGGGATGGATACAGGCAAATGACAGGCTCTGCCTTTTGCTTGATTACACCAAAAAGGAAATTACTGATATCAAATGGATTGATCTTATTCATGATGATGATAAAAACAAGAACCTGTTACTGCTGAAATATGCTGAAGAGGGGAAAATTGATAAGTATGAAGCCGATACAAGATTTATAAAAAAGGATGGAGAAATTGTGTATGTATCACTGGCTGTTGTTGTACAACGTAATGATTACGGATCCGTTGACCATTTTTTGTCATCCTACCTGGATATATCAGAGCGAAAAAAATATGAAGAAGATATTGAGCATGAACGCTTGATGCTCAGGACTCTGATCGATAATATCCCTGATCCAATATATGTGCTTGACAGGTCCGGACGAAAAATAATAGCAAATAAAGCCGATGTAAGAAATGTAGGTTTTGTTGATGAATCCCAGGTTTTGGGCAAAACAAGTGCAGAATTGTATCCTGGAGATGCGGGGCGTAATAAACATGCCGATAATAATACAGTTATTAAAACAGGCAGGCCGATAATTGGGAAGGAAGAAGTATTTGAGGATCAATATGGCGGATTAAAGTGGTACCTGACATCTAAAATTCCTTTAAACAATCTTAACGGAGACATTACAGGTATGGTTGGAATATCATACGACATAACTGACAGGAAATGGGCTCATGAAGAACTTGTTAAGAGCCAGGCTCTTCTTATAAATGCTCTCAAAATGGCGCATCTGGGAGCCTGGGAGTATGATGTTAAAAGAGATATGTTCTTATTTAATGACCTGTTTTATAACCTATTCAAAACAACTGTTGATGATATTGGCGGGTATGAAATGACATCAAAGGATTATTTTAATCGTTTTGTGCACCCTGGTGACCTGGATATGGTGGTAAAAGAGATGAAGAAGGCAAATAAAACAGATGATCCAGCTTATAATAACCAGCTGGAGCACCGGATCATTTATTCAGACGGGTTTACCGGGCATATTATTGTCCGCTACTTTGTAATTATGGATGAAAGTGGTAACACTATAAGAATTTATGGAGTTAACCAGGATATTACAGAGACAAAAAGAACTGAAATGGAACTTATCAGGGCTAAGGAAAAGGCAGAAGAAAGTGACAGATTGAAGACAGCCTTTATTCATAATATTTCACACGAGATAAGAACTCCAATGAATGCTATTATTGGGTTCTCAAGCCTTCTCTGTGAGCCTGATATTACAGAAGAGAACAGGAATTCTTTTATTGAAGTACTGATGAACAGCAGTAATCACCTTCTCGCTGTAGTCAATGATATTATAGAAATAGCCAACATTGAAGCCGGTATTGTAAAACTCAGGATGAGTGACGTGAATATCACTTCAGCAGTTAAAAACCTCTATGAACAGTTCAGACCTCTTGCTGACCAAAAAGGACTCGAGCTCACAAGTTCTACAGGAACAAATGATGATATTATCATAAATACAGACAGTACTAAATTCATCCAGGTTCTTAATAATTTGATAAATAATGCTTTGAAATTCACTTCTTCAGGCTCGGTAGATTTCGGTTTTGAAACCGGGGAAGGAGAAGCAAAATTCTTTGTTCGCGATACAGGAATTGGTATCCCGGAGGAAATGCAGGCGAAAATCTTTGATCGTTTTTTCCAGGTTGAGAGTTCTGCGGCACGAACATATGAGGGAACAGGCCTGGGATTGTCAATTTCAAAATCGTTTATAGAGATGCTGGGCGGAAAAATGTGGGTCGAATCTAATTCACAGGGAGGATCGGTATTTTATTTTACTCTTCCTTTAAGGAAAACAATTAAAAGCAGTGCTGAAGGTGCATCCACTATAAAAGATGGGAATGCGTATAAAAGAAAAGAAAGGAAAACTATATTGATAGCAGAAGATGAACATAATAATTATAAACTGATGGCTGAACTGCTTTCTCCCCTTAATGCAGAGCTGGTACATGCGGTAAATGGAAAGGAGGCAGTTGATTTTTGCAGTATAAATGCTAATGTTGACCTGATATTGATGGATATAAAAATGCCTGTTATGGATGGGTATGATGCTACCCGTGAAATAAAAAAAATATATCCTGATCTGCCTGTAATAGCTGTGACTGCATATGCTTTTGAATCGGACAGGGAAAAGGCTTTTCAATCGGGATGCAATGAATATCTTTCAAAACCTCTGAGGAGGGCGGAGTTAATTGAAACTGTCAGCAGGTTTCTTAACGCCGACCATACCTGAAAAGAATAATGATGTAATGGTTAATTTGAGGATAACCGATATGGGCCTGTAAGAGAGTGTTAATAAAAAAATTAATTTATGAACAATAAATCCGAGCATAAAAACTATACAGTGACTATTTTTGGTAGTTATAGTTTTCGTTACTGTCTAATTTATTATGAATTTTTCTGATAAGCATATTGAATTACTGACCTCAGGATTCTCATCCGTAGATAAGTCTGCGGAGGATCTTATGAATATTTTACTTGGTAAACTTACCCTGTTAACACGAAATCTCTGTGGTGTTGCTCTCTTAAATAACACTAAGACAGGAGAATTAATGGTTATTGCCCGCTTTGGGATGTCGGAAATTTCTGACAACTCATTTATTGAAGAGGCCAAAAGACATAGTAAATCAGGGTCTTTGGGCAAGGATATCCATCTCAAAAGTCCTTTACTGTTAAGCAGCAAAGAAATTATGAACTCAGGTTATGAAAAGCCTGATGACGGGGTTTCCCAGAAATACCTTATGATAAATTCGGATACCGATTATTATTTTCGTGGTATTTTCTTTTTTACGGACCGCTCAGAGATATATACTCCTGAAGAGTTAACTGAATATCAGTTTCTTGCTGACTATGCATTCGGCCTATACGAAATGAAACGCAGGGAAGAGGCCTTGAAGGGAAGCCTGGATAAAGCAGTTGAGAGTGAACGGATGAAAAATATGATAATGCTTAATATTTCTCATGAGATACGTACACCTCTAAATGCTATTGTGGGTTTTTCCAACCTGTTGTCGGAAGGAGACCTGCCGGAAGATTCAAAGAAAAAATACATCGATATCATATTGAAAAGCAGTGAGGAACTCTTATCAATTATTGCCGATGTAACTGAAATATCAAGCCTGGAATCTAACCTTCAGCGCAAAAATGTCGGTGATACGAACATTGATAATCTGATAAATGAAATCATTGAGAAGTTTTCAAGAGAGGCAGGGAGGAAAGGACTGACCCTAAAATATTCATCTGAACTGAACGCAGAAAATGCTATTGTCAGGACGGACCGTTATAAGCTTGAATATATAGTCAGAAGCCTGATAACTAATGCTTTTAAGTTTACCTATTCAGGAAAAGTGTCTCTCAGGTCGTTTTTAAGTGGCAATATGATCCACTTTACTGTATCGGATACAGGAAGAGGGATCCCTGAGGAATACCACGATAAGATTTTTGACTACCTGTCTCCCTTTGAAAATATTCTTGCAAAAAAGGCGGAAGGCCCCGAGATAGGTATAGCAATATCTTATACCTATGTCAGGCACCTTGGAGGCGAGATGTGGTTTAATTCAAAAGAAGGGGAAGGAACTGTTTTCAGCTTTACACTTCCTTTCATAAAAACAGATCATACCATTCACGATTCAGAGCTAAACAGGGATGAGTCCAATACTGCCAGGATCGAAAAAGTGATTCTTGTTGCTGAAGATGATGATAATAATTATTCACTTATAGAACACATCCTCAGGAAGGAGAATGTTAAGCTCTTGCGTGCTGTGAACGGGAGAAAGGCTGTTGATATATGTAAAGCTTCTGATATTGATCTTGTGTTGATGGATATTAAGATGCCTGAAATGGATGGTTATATGGCAACCAAACTTATCAAAGAAGTTAAACCTGATCAGAAAATAATTGCACAGACCGCTTATATTTCAGATCGCGAATATGCACTTTCATGTGGTTGTATTGATTTTATAGCCAAGCCCTTTGGTAAACAACAGTTATTGTCGGTGGTAAATAATTACATATAAAAAAGGTGGGAACGGGTTTCCCGTTCCCACCAGCAAAAAGCCACACTAATCACACCACACACCTATTTGTTTTTACCCTAAAACTAACCTGTTACCTTCAGCTAATCCGGATTGTCTGATTTATTCCCCTTGCCTATGAACCTGAATAGCTTAACACCCAGTGTGATCTGGTGGCTTCCGAATGTATTTAATGCTACATTTGAACTTAGATTGTATGAGTAGTTAAGAAGTATCCCGTCATAAATTTCTCCTCCAAAACCAAAACCGAATATTCCTCCTGTCCGAAACAGCAGTGTCCCCCATATTGTTTCTTTATACGCTCCATAGCCGGCAAATTCGAGCTGGGTCGGAACATCCTGTCCTCCTCTTACCATGATAAACGGTTTAACTTCCCAGATGTCATTTATCTTGTAATCATATGTGGCATGTATAAGGAAGTTTTTCATGGGTTTGTAAGCAATATCCGAACTGTTGTACCTGGCAGAGCCGAACATCACATTTGAGAACAAGATGCCTGCAGTAGCCGATTTGTACCTGTAAATGGCACTCAGATCAGTTGCAAACTTGATTTTGGATTTTGCCTGACCGTATAAAAGGACGGCATCACTAACATATGACGGATCGCTGTAATATTTTGCGAGGTCAATTGAATTACGGAAAAATCCTGCAGAAAGACCAAAATTAATTCGATTTTCATCATTGATCTTTACTTCATAAGTGTAAGTCCCAAGTAACATGGTTTGCTTAAATATGTCAGTCTTATCGTAAATGAAACGACCTCCTAAACCGACTCTGTCTTTATACCGGTCGCTGTAACTCAGCTGGTATGTCGTGGGTCCGCCGTCTATTCCTGACCAGTCGGACCTGTAATCTATAAAGACAGTTTTGGGATTCAGAATACCTGCATATGCAGGTGTCATGTTAAATGGATTAAGAGTGTACCCCTCCATAAAGGGAAACTGCTGGGCAAAGACTCCGGATGAGAAGGAAAGGAGTATTATTATATGTAGTAATCTTTTCATTTTGTGCTGAATTTGATTTTTGTTTTGATTTAATAACATGGTACTAACAGTCTGTAGTTTAGATATTATCTGACGAGGTTTACCACCCCTTTTATGTATCCTTTTACTGAAGATTTGATTATGTAGTAATAGGATGCAGAAGGCAGTGGTTTGCCATTAAAAGTACCGTCCCAGTCATTTTTATAATCGGCCGATTCATAGACCAGCTTACCAAAACGGTTGTATACCTTAACATATACACTTCCCATTTTATCAAGGTCGGGTATATACCAGTAGTCATTCATTCCGTCATTGTTTGGAGTAAACAGGGATGTAATGTTATCAAACGTAGGAAGTGTTTTAATTGTCTGGGATACTTCTTCTGCAGGATTCCAGTTTTTATCACCCTGCTGGTACGCGGTAATTGTAACAGTTCCTTCCTTATCAATTGTCATTGTATTAGCAGATACACCGGCAATGTTAAAGTCGGAAGATTCAAATGATACAGGTAAACCGCTTTCAGAAACAGCCTGTAACTGGTATTCCTGAGTCATCCTTAACCCCGAAGGAATTTCACTGCATATTATTACCTGGTCGGCCTTGTTGATTGTCAGTATTCCCTTTTTGTAATCAAATTCATAGTTGTTGTCTTCAGCTCCTGAAACAAGAATATCATATTCACCGGTATCAGATGTCTTTGTGGCATCTGTCGAGGCAAAAGGCATTGTATCGATCACTGATTTGTTTTCGCCGTTGACGAAACCGGTTATTGATACTGTGAAATCCGGATTGTTCTCATTGTATTTTCTTTCTTCAGATTCAGCTTTTGCTACGAGTAATGCTTTGTTAATGGTAAAGTCGGCCGGAACAAAAGAAAGGCTGTAATTGGAACCGGCGGAAAGTGTGCCGGAGGATATTGCATAAGAACCTGCGTCAGAACCCTCAGCACGTACCAGTACTCCGGTGAAGGAATCCCCTTCCTCAAGTGCAGGTTCCACGGTGTATGTTAATGCAGGTTCTGTCTCTCCATAGACCTTGCTCTGTCCAGGATCAGGAGTAACGGTAACCGGTTTGGGAGTGATGGAGAAGGATCCTTCAACAAAAGTAACTGTATAGTTTGATCCGGGATCAAGAGTCCCCTGCATGATGGTATAATTGTCTCCTGCATCTTCACCTGATGTACGTATCAGTGTACCTGAAAAGCTGTCGTTTCCTACCATGGAAGGCGTCACGCTAAATGTAAGAACAGGATCGGGCTGGCCATAGACCTTTGTTTGTTCTGAGTCTGCCGTGACTGTTATCGATTTCTTTGTAATTGTGAGATCCCCAGGAACAAGGGCAATGCTGTAATTATCGCCTGCAGTAAGAGTCCCTTTTGTAATTTCATAAGAATTACCGGCATCTTCACCAGGCTCCCTTGAAAGACTTCCTGAAAAAGAATCACTGCCAATAAGTTCAGGTTCGTAAGTATAGGTAAATACCGGATCCTGATCACCATAGACTTTTGACCCCGCTTCGGCTGTGACAGTTATGTCCAGTTTCTCAATTGTAAGGGTTCCGTCAACATTTGTTATTGAATAGTTGTCTGCCGATCCTCCTGAAAGAGTTATTGGATATGTTCCGGCCCCGCTTTCCTGATTCGCTTCTGTCGATGGTACGGAGCCTGTGTTAAGAACTGAAATATCATCACTGTTTTTAAATCCGCTGTAAGAAACTGTAAGAGCCGGATTTGCCTCACCATATACCCTGGTTTTATCATCTGCTGTTGCCGTAAGTGGTGCAGTAGTAACTGTCAGTGTACCATTGTTAAGATCCAATGCATAATTGTTGTCGCTGCCACCAGCCAGGGTAATGCTGTAGTCTCCTGTGCCTGAAAGCTCATCAGCCGTTGTTGAAGCTGTTGGTTTAGTATCTATAACCGAATCATCATCACCGTTGACAAAACCATCATACGAAAGAGTAAATGAAGGGTTGGCATCGCCATATTCCCTTGATTTATTATCTGCTGAAACTGACAGGTCAGCTTTATTAACAATAAGAGTGCCGTTGGTGAAACTGAAGCTGTAGTTATTATCTGATCCTCCGGAAAGGCTTATAGCATATTCTCCCGTATTACTTGTAATAAGAGCTTCGGTAGAGACAACAGGTTCATTATCAATAACTGAAGCGTCGTCACTGTTAACAAACCCCTCATAGGAGAAGGTAAGACCGGGATTGGCTTCACCATATTTCCTTGACTTATTATCGGCTTTAACCGATAAGGTTGCCTTGTTTACTGTAAGAGTACCGTCAACATCGGTAATGGAATAGTTATTGTCTGTTCCGCCGTTCAGAGATATAGTATAGGTTCCCTGATTGCTGGACTGGTCGGCAGTTGTCGATGAGACGGGCGGAGTGTCAATAGCAGATGCATCATCTTCGTTTTTAAATCCTGTATATGTGATAGTCAATTCAGGATTGGCTTCACCGTAAGTCTTCTCCTTGTTGTCAGCAGTGGCTGTCAGGGGTGCCCGGGTTATAGTAAGAGTACCTGAGGTTGAAGACAACTGATAATTATTATCACTGCCCGTCTCTATCAATATAGGATATGTTCCGACCGATGATGACTGTAGAGCCGTTGTTCCTATTGCCGGTTTATTGTCCAGATCAGCTTCAGTGTCCCCGTTTACAAATCCCTCGTATGAAATTGTAAGGGCGGGATTAACATCACCATATTCCTTCGATTTATCATCTGCTGTCAGGCTCAGATCAGCTTTGTTAACAGTAAGAGTGCCGTTCGTGAAGCTGAAGCTGTAATTGTTGTCTGAACCGCCTGAAAGACTTATTGCATATTCCCCGGTATTACTTGTTACAAGTGCTTCAGTTGAAACAATAGGTTCTGTATCTAAATCTGTAGCATCATCACTGTTTACAAAACCCTCATAAGAGAAGGTAAGATTGGGATTGGCTTCACCATATTTCCTTGATTTATTGTCGGCAGTAACCGATAAAGTTGCCTTCTTTATTGTAAGAGTGCCGTCAACATCGGTTATCGAATAGTTGTTGTCCGATCCGCCTGTAACTGATATTGTATAGTTTCCGGTACTGCTGGATGCATCTGCAGTGGTTGATACATCAGGTTTGGTATCTATCACCGCTTCATCCTCACCTTCAATAAACCCAGAGTAACTCAATGTAAAAGCAGGATTTGCCTCTCCGTATGTTTTCTCTTTGTTTTCAGCTGTTATGGTAAGACCTTTCTTTGTAATATCAGCACTTAATGATGGCTGTGATACTGTATAATTACCTGCATCACTACCTGTCAGACCCATCTCGGTATATACCGTTATACCCGTGCCGACATTGGACGATGCAAATGCTCCGGCCGTGGAGCCTAAAAGTGATACTTCATCGGAGCCGATAATTCCTTCCAGGGTGGCACCGGTAACAGTAGCCATGCTGCTACCATCATATTCCTTATTACTGGCAACAGCATCTTTAACAGTCAGCGGCTTACGGGTAATATTTGCTGACAGTTCCGGCTGGCTGACCGAATAATTGTCTGCATCTGCTCCGGTAAGAGTCATTGAAGTTGTAACAGTTATTCCTGTACTCACTGAGGACTGAGCGAAAACTCCGGTAGTATTGTTGCTGAGGGAAACATCGTCACTTCCGACAATTCCGCCAAGTGCAGCTCCTGATACAACAGCATCAGTGTTGCCATCGTATATTTTTGATGATGCGACAGCATTATTTACTGACAACATTTTTTTATTTACAGTCATGTTGAGCTCGCTTGAGTAGGCTGCCGGGCAGCTTCCGTTTTTGACAACAGACCTGTAGTACCACGAACCTGCAGATGCCGGGTTTTCGGTATATGATGATCCTGTGTTTTCAATATCTGTCCAGGTGCCATCACCCAGTTTCTTCTGCCACTTCTGTATATCTCCGGTATAGGATGCAAGACTTATCTCACCTGTAGAGCTTCCGTAAGTCGTTGATTCTGCACCGGAGAGAGTTCCGCCAACAGAACCCTGTGTGACTGTTATTGTAACTGATGCACAACCGGAACTGAATATTTCATTTTTGTAGTTTCTTGCATAATATGTGGTGGTTGATTCAGGTGATACATTCACAGGATTACCTGTTGTTACAAGACTTTCTCCACAGCCTCCTGTATACCAGTACACTGTTCCGGATGCTCCAACAGCTGTGAGTTGCACGCTGGTTCCACTGCATACTGAAGAACTTTCTGCTGTGGCCGATGTGGGATTTGCGGGCCTTGTGTAAAATGATATTTCTTCACCATAGCTGGTGCCAAGACTATTCGTGGCATATGCTCTTACATGGTATTGAGTCTCAGCTGAGAGATCACCCATGTTACTTGTAAACACTCCTGTCCCGGTTCCGTTTGAAGTTTTATTATCATCAAGAGTGGGAGAGGACGATGTACTCCAGCAGATACCCCTGGCTGTAATGGTTCCGTTACCATCACTGGTGACATTTCCTCCGGAAACAGCTGATCCCGTTGTAATGGAAGAAATTGCCGTTGTGGTTACTTCGGGATATGTGACCATAATAATATCACGGGAGGCTATGTTTGATAACTGTTCACCGTCGCTAACCTGCATGGTAATTGTCCTTGTAGAAGAGCCTGATGAAAGATCATTATTTGAATAACGGACACTCCTGAGAGCCGTCTGGTAGTTGGCTATCGAAGAAACACCGGATAATGTAAGGACTCCGGTGGCTGAATTCCACGACCCGGTTATGCCATTGGCATTGGTAAAGGATAATACATCTTTCCCGACTTCGTAATTCTTTGAGACTATCACTGTAGCACTTGTGAAATTTGTGCCGGCATTCTGCGTTGCTGTCAGGGTAGAGGTTACTGTAACTGACGGATTCCCGATTGAATATTCAATGGCAGTTCCCTCAATGTCCATTAAAAGAGGGTTGTTGGGCGTGAATTTTGTAAATCCGGGCCCTGCTTCTCCCTGACAAATATATAATGAGTTGCCATATGTAATGATTGCTGCATCATTTGTTTTGAATGGCAAAGTGAGTGTATTGTTCCATTCACCTGCACCCAGATCATAAGAATACAGATTCGTTCCTCCATAAGGACCCTGGCAATAGTAATATGCATCATAGATAGCCGATCCCAATACAGCACCAGCGGGAACATCGGGAAGATCTTCCCAGGTATCGGTAGCTACATTGTATCGCTTGAAACCTGTTGAGCCATTTCCTGTATGAAGATAGAAATATCCGTTTTTGTACTGCAGTCCTCCCCATGGCTGGCATGATGTCCCCGTAAGAGAGACCCATGTACCGGTACTTACTATGTACTTTTTAAAATTGTTATTTCCTGATACATATATATCGGTTCCGTCAGTTGCAATATCACCGGTTGGAACACCTCCGCTAACCGTAGTCCAGGAATTTGTAGCTATGTCATATATTGTAAGTACCTCGAGGCTGCAATAACTGCTGTAGATCTTGCCATTAAGATAGGTAGCCCCGCCATTGTTCCCCGAGTTAACGGGACATGAAGCCAGTGTAGTCCAGGTATTTGTGGAAGCATCATACCTGTAATAATTTGTGCTTCTGTCACCCTGCCCGTAAAAGAGTCCTGTTGATGGATTCACGGTAAATGAAGTCATATTCATCGGACAGGTAGCCAGTGGAGTAAATGTGCCTGAAATTACACCTGCCCTGGCATTTGTCTGGATAGTCCATAAGATAAAGAGTAAAACAAGACTCCTTATAACATATTTTACGGAACTGATTTTCGTTTGAGTAAATATTTTTTTCATATTCGGATAATTTTGTGTTAATAGCTCGTCATAAACCAGCTGGCTAAGTGTGAATAGGTTCTATCAAAGAATATGCTGGTTGTGAATAAGCTGTTTTAAATTATCTCTGCATTGTTTCATGCATGAGAAATCATATTGTTATGTTTACCTCTAAACCGGTGGCTTTTGACAATGCATCTGCAATTTTATCTGCTTCGCTTTTATCAATAGGATCGGCGGTGTGAATAACGATTTTCCCGTTCAGTGATTTCTTCCATTGCGAAATAGGATTAACATAGTCAGCAATATTATCTGCTGTCAGTTCTAAACTGTTTAAAACAAGAGATGATGCTGTGTTACGGACAAAAATATGCATGTTATCATACATTTTGTCATTTAGTGCATCTGCAATCTGGTTAATGGCATTGCTGCTTACATTTCTTATGTAATAAGCATTTGGGTTGTTTTTATAACGCATTTCAACCTGCTTCATACCAAGATCGGTTGAAACGTCGCCAACAATTACCAGGTCATTTTTGCCCTCCTGGGCACTTAACCGGGTGCTTATCCCGATTATTACTAAAAATAAGAGTAGAATTTTGCTCATAACAGGTGGTTTGATTAGTAGTGTGTGTAAAAAATTGTTTAACATATCTGTTTCACATGTCATACAATTTTACGATCAAACACCTGATTATGACTAATTTTAGTCCTTGCTTAACCTTACTTAAACATTACAAAATCTTACGTAATTGCTATGTGTCACATAATGAGGATATTAGAAATGTGAAATAATATGGTTGTTTTATAACTTCTATTTTATTTATCAGCCGGAAAATTTAGATTCATGCTGAAACAGGAATGTGAGAGTGGTATATCAGATATACTCTCCCGGTGTGAGGAGAACGAAAAATAACCGTATTAATCAGTTAAAGGGTTATAAGAAAATTTGAAAAATCCTCATCGCTGTTTATCCCTACTTTTTTTCTTAGCCTGTGTTTGGCAACATCAATGGCATTATTTGTCTGGAATGTTATAGCGGCAATTTCCTTTGTACTCATGTTAAGTTTAAGAAACGAGCATAATCTCCTTTCTCTTACTGAAATATCCGGAATACGTTCAACAAGCTTCTGGTAGAAGTCAGGATGTACCTTTTCAAATGTCACCTGGAATTCATCCCACATTCTTTCACTGCTCCTGTCGTTAAGCTTGGAAACCAGGTTTTTGATTAATTTTTTTCCTTCATCACTGGTATAAGGAATAAGGTTTTCAACATCTTCAACCACCGATTTAAGCAGAACACTCTGTTTAAGTATGTTTACAGTATTCATTGTCAGCTGACGCTGATGATATTTGAGTTCAGATTCGAGAATTGTTTTCTCCTTTTCAACTATCTCTTTTTCTTTTTGGATAAGATCCTCCTGCTGAGCCAGGTACTTACGCGATATTTCAAGGTGATTGAGATGTGAGTTTACCCTGGCATTTAACTCAACACTGTTGAATGGTTTATTTATGAAATCTATAGCACCCGCTTCTAGAGCTTCTTTAAGACTCTCTATTTCATTATGCTTGCCTGTTACCATTATTACAGGTATACTTCTTGTCTCATCGGTGGTTTTAAGAAGTCTTATTGTATCTATACCGTTTAATACGGGCATTTCCCAATCCATGAGTATAAGGTCTGGCCGGTTCCTTAGTGCAATATCATAACCCGATTTGCCATTAGTTGCTATCAGTAATTTATATTGCGGGCTATGATCAAGGAAATGACCTGTCAGGATTTTTAACTGTTCCGGGTCATCATCAACTATAAGTATTTGAAATTCTTTCATTTGTTACAAAAACAAAATAATCAGGCTAAAATATCATTGAAGATATGGTTATTTTTAAAAATAAAAAAGTAATTCCATAACATGCTATATTTATTGAAAAATTAATATCATTGTAAGGGAAGTCAAAAAAAGAGGAATGGTACAGTTTGTTTCAAGCGGAATTCTTATTTGCTTAATGATTTTTCATCTTTTTATCTTTTTCAATGAAAGAAATGAGAAGAGATGGATTGTTATTTCAATTGCTGAGTTATTTACGGCAGGCACTATATTGGTGCTTTACAGCGAGACAAAGAATTTATCCGGTGCCTACTTTATAGCAGGAACAATAGTTGCTCTGGCAATAATCATAACGGGATTATTTATGTCAGTGGAATTTTTCAGACGGCAAATGATCGAAAGGGATGAACTCGAAAATAATCTCAGGAGTCTTGAGGCCTCATTTGATGAAAAAGTTAAAGACAGGACAAAACAGCTTGAAGCTATAAGAGACTCGGTTTCCGAATATGCAGTCCAGAAATTTGAACTTGCGCAGGAGCTGGAAACTGTGAATAAGGAGATAATAAGACAGAAGGATGACATAATCAAGAATAATGAGAAACTAAGGCAAGCTTATGATGAAATAAAGAGACTGGATGATTTCAAGAATAAGATGACAAGGATGATTATTCATGATCTGAAAAATCCTCTTAATGTATTGTTAAACATTGTAGATACCTGGGATGTGCCTGTAAAGCAGGCATCTACAATAAAGCAGATTTCGTTTGATATGCTCGATCTTGTTATGAATATTCTTGATGTAAATAAATTTGAAGAGTCGAAGATGAAGGTTGATGCCGATCTTTTCAGCTTTGACAAACTTTTGGCCAGGATCATCGACAGGCTATCTGTGCTTATTATTAAATCATCGCTGAATTTAAAAACTGATATACCGAATAATTGTATTATTAAAGGGGACGAACATCTTGTTGGCAGGATTATTGAGAACCTGATCAGTAATTCAATGAAATATACACCTGCAGGCGGTACTATCCAGATCACTGCCATCCCCGGGAAGGATGATATAAGGATTGAGGTACAGGATAACGGTAAAGGAATACAGGAAGAAATGCTGAAATATGTTTTTGATGAATATACTCATGCTTCGGATCCTACTCGTTTTTATGGGAGCTCAACAGGTATCGGGCTGACATACTGTAAGTTTGCGGTTGATGCCATGGGAGGGAAGATTGGTTTGGAATCCGTTACCGGAAAAGGTACAATGGTATGGTTTGTTCTTCCCGGCAGTATTGAAGGTACACATGGTAAAAAGAGAAAAAAAGATATAGCTATTCGCGAGATCCATCAGGATGTTCCCACCCTTACTGATGAAGAAATGAATTTAATTAGGCCGGTGCTCCAAAGAATCAAGGAAACGGATATTTACGAGGTAAGCACAATACTCGGATTGCTTGCTCATAAAGGCTTCGATGCAAGTGACAGACTGAGAGGCTGGAGAGACGCAATTGAAAAAGCCGCATTTGAGGCAGATAAAGATTTTTTTGCCAGACTTCTTTGGTAGGTCTCTCTGTTAATTTAATAGTCTTAAAGAAAACCGGAATTATCTTTCAGAACCATCTGAAATACCTATTTTTGTTTTATTAAATGATAATTATAGGTTGAAGTCTGACTGGAGGTACCCGGATCTGACCTTTCCGGCTCTTTCGTTTTTAGGTTCATGTCAGCTATTAAACCGAAAATATTTACAGATACAATGAAAAAAAACCTTTATCTAATTACTGTTGTCCTGGTAATTCTTTTTTCAGGATGTAATTCAGGTAGCAAAAAACCTGATAATGTGTTTCTTGTTCCATTCACAAAGAGACTTGATGTTAATCCTGTTTTGCAGCCTGTTACTGCTACAAAATTCTGGGACCCCGTTCGTAAGGATTCCGTTGCCTGGGAAGCTAAGGATGTTTTTAATCCGGCTGCAGTTGTGAGGCACGACACTCTTTTCCTTTTATACAGGGCAGAAGATTCAATAGGAAAATATAACGGAACATCTCGTATAGGCCTGGCCTGGAGTTCAGACGGTTACCATTTTACAAGAAGAAAGCAGCCTGTTCTCTATCCTTCCAATGATGATTTCCTGAAATATGAATGGGAAGGCGGATGTGAAGATCCTCGTGTTGTGTCTGACGGAGCAGGAACTTACTATATGACCTATACTGCTTATGACGGGGACAAAGCACGGTTATTTGTTGCTACATCAAATAACCTTATTAACTGGATAAAACATGGTTCTGTCTTCCGGAAAGCAGGAGATGAATATGTTAATATGTGGTCGAAGTCGGGGGCAATAATTTCAAAAGAAGAAAATGGCAGCATGGTTGCAACCAGGGTTAATGGTGTTTACTGGATGTACTGGGGAGAATCAAATATATACATGGCTACCTCCGACAATCTTATCGATTGGGCCCCGGTTATAGAAAAGGATCCTTCAAAGATGTATATTGATACCATGCGGCATTATACACAGCCATTTAAAATACTGTTTTCAACAAGAAAAGGAATGTTCGACAGCGAACTTGTTGAACCTGGCCCACCAGCCATGATGACAGACAATGGGATCTTATTTATATATAATAGTAAAAACAGTCCCGTTTTTGGTGATAAAAGGCTCTCAGCCGGAACATATGCGGCCGGACAGATACTGACTGACCGGAAAAATCCTGAAAAAGTAATAGACAGGATGGATAAATGGTTTATTACCCCTGATCAGCCTTATGAAATAACCGGACAGGTAAACAATGTATGCTTTGTTGAGGGACTGGCTTTCTTCCGAGACAAGTGGCTGTTATATTATGGTACCGCTGACTCAAAAATTGCCGTTGCTGAGTCGGATTCGAAAGAATGATTGTTTTTATTTATTCTGGAATGGTTAAATTGAAAAACACCTCTGCCTTTCTGCGAAAAGGAGTAATGAATTAAACAATATAAATTAGCAGATGAAAAAAATAAGTTTTCTTTCTATGTTGTTAATCAGTATAATAGGATTTAATGGTTGTATGAGTACAAGCGGTCCATCGTCGTGGAGTAGTGAAAAGTTAAACTCATGGTTCAGTTCCGGTGAATGGCATGGCGGATGGAAAGTTAAGCCTGATCACTCTGTCGACAGCCGCGAATTAGCAGATTCGTATCACAAGCTAAAAGAAAGGTGGGATAAGGCCTTCAGATTTCTTAATGATAATAATCTGGACGAGATGCAACCTGGCCGGTACGACATTGATGGCGACAACCTCTATGCTACAATAAGTAATTATATGACCAAGGATCCGGATTCGGCAAATTTTGAGGTACACAGGAGCTACATTGATATACAATATGTGATTGACGGAAAGGAACTTATAGGAATTGCCCCGGTTGATTCCGTTGATAAAGTAGTAACTCCGTATGATGCTGAAAGAGACATTGAATTTGTTACGGTACAGGGTGCCACATATAATGAAGCAACACCACTAACCTTTTTTATCTTTTTTCCCAATGATGCACACAAACCAGGGCTAAGAGACAGTGTTTCCACGCCCGTAAAAAAGATTGTCATCAAGCTTAAAAAGGAATAGAGATACTTATAAAAATAAAATCCGGTAAGATTTTGGCAATGGTGTTTATTATCATATGCCTTCTCGTTCAAAATATTGAACAATGAAAGACTTTTTAGGTTACCCTTTTGAATTGATAAATTAGATGACAACATTATATGATCTGGTTGAGGGAGAAGAGGGGATAATTCTGAAGATTAAGGGAAGAGGCCAGTTCCGGCAGCGATTGTCAGAGATGGGATTCGTTGTGGGTAAGAAAGTCACTGTCATCAGGAAAGCACCTCTTAAGGACCCGGTTGAATATAAGGTTATGGGTTACCATGTTTCTCTGCGAAACAGCGAAGCTCAGCTTATAATTGTTGATCCGGGTAAGCGACATGAAGAAAAATCATCTTCAAGCAAGGTACTTGTAAGTGAGGATACTAATAATTCATGGCTCGATAAATCGAGGAATATCCAGGTAGCACTTGTTGGCAATCCAAACTCAGGCAAGACAACTCTTTTCAATTTTGCATCGGGCTCAAAGGAAAAAGTAGGGAATTATGCCGGGGTAACCGTTGACTCCAAGGAAGCCAGTTATAAACAGTCAGGGTACACTTTTTCCATTGTCGATCTGCCTGGTACCTATTCCATTAAAAGCTACTCTCCTGAAGAAATATACCTGAGAAATTATATTTTTGAAAATAAGCCTGATGTAATTGTAAATATTGTTGATGCCTCAAACCTGGAAAGGAATCTTTACCTTACCACTCAGCTTATCGATATGGGTATACAACTTGTTATAGCCCTTAATATGTACGATGAACTTGAGAAGAAAGGTGATGTGCTTGATCATACTTCTCTGGGTAAACTACTGGGCGTGCCTGTTGTTCCTACTGTCAGCTCAAGGGGTAAGGGTATTAAGGATCTCTTTAATAAAATAATTGAAGTATATGAGGACAAAGAACCTGTGGTAAGACATATTCATATTAATTACGGATCTGAAATTGAGAACTCCATCCAGCGTATACAATCCAAAATAAAAATTGAAGAGAACAGGTTTTTTACAAACATAATTTCAGCACGATACCTTGCTATTGAACTGCTGGAGAATGACAGGGAGTTTTCAAGGACAATTGAAAGATGTGTTAATTCAAAGGAGATTATACAAACAGCAAAAGATGAATATCGCAGATTGGAGAAGCTATATTCGGATCCGGTTGAAACTGTAATAACTGATCTTAGATACGGGTTTATCTCGGGAGCATTGCAGGAGACACTCAGGGTAAGTAAGGTAGAGCGCCTGAGAAAAACCAGGATAATTGATAATTATCTGACTAATAAGTATTTGGGAATTCCGATATTCATTGCTTTTATGTGGCTCACATTTTATACGACATTTAAGCTAGGTGGATATCCCAAACACTGGATGGAGATAGGTACCAATAAACTTGCAGAGCTGTTTATCAATACCTTTCCGGCTGGAATAGTCCGAGACTTTTTTGTTGAAGCCATAATAGGAGGTGTTGGCGGTGTAGTAGTTTTTCTTCCCAATATTATTATCCTTTTCCTTTTTATTTCCTTTATGGAAGACACAGGTTACATGGCGAGAGCTGTGTTTATTATGGATAAAATAATGCATAAAATCGGACTGCACGGGAAATCTTTTATTCCCTTGTTTATGGGATTTGGCTGTAATGTTCCGGCCATTATGGCAACAAGGATTATTGAGAGTCGTCGCGACCGGCTCATAACTATGCTTATTACACCTTTCATGTCGTGCAGTGCACGTTTGCCTGTTTATATCCTGTTTATAAGTGCATTTTTTGCCAAAAACCAGGGAACGGTCCTGTTCGTGCTTTATATCCTTGGAATGATATTTGCCATTCTTTCAGCTTTACTTCTTAAACATGCATTCTTCAAGACACCGGGGATACCATTCGTAATGGAACTTCCTCCATACCGGATACCTACTGCACGAAGCGTTGTTAAGCATGTGACTTTCAGGACCGGCCTTTATTTCAGGAAAATAGGAGGAATTATTCTTTTGGCTTCAATAATCGTCTGGTTTCTGAGTAATTATCCCAGGAACAATGCTACTGTAAATGATCTTCAGGGAAAAATAGCAAAAGTTGAGAATTCTGTGATGCCTGAACAGCAAAAGGAAGGATTGATAGGCAATCTTAAGTCGGAGCAGCGTGTTGAGATTCAAAGGGAATCTTTTATGGGAATTATTGGAAGGGCAATTGAACCGGTGATGAAACCACTCGGATTCGACTGGCGACTGAGTGTGAGTATTCTTTCCGGAGTGGCAGCAAAAGAGGTCGTTGTCAGCACACTGGGTGTGCTGTTCCAGGCAGATAACACTTCTGAAAATACATCTCTTGTTAAAAAGATTCAGACCCAGACTGATTCTTCGGGACACAGGCTCTTCTCACCACTTATGGCATTCTCATTTATGTTGTTTATCCTGACTTATTTCCCTTGTATAGGTGTAATATCTGCAATAAAAAGAGAATCCGGCAGTTGGAAGTGGGCTGCATTCATCGTAATTTATACCACCACGGTGGCATGGCTGCTTTCGTTTACTGTTTACCAGGTTGGGAGCCTGTTCGTTTAAAACACAATGTCATAAAAAGGATATCCCGGCGGAAGTTGCTGAAGGGATATTTTTAAATTCCATTCTATTGAACTTTAGTCGGGATACCCTGA
>JBJKPQ010000061.1:0-27419 GCA_046706305.1 Bacteroidales bacterium | reverse complement strand
TTATGCATTCATGGGTGCTGTGACAGATGCTTTGCGTAACCTGAAAGATTTTATTCTGTTCAGGGAAAGTCCTGATAATATTATAACTCAGGGCTACTTTGACAATAACTGGAATTTACCGCAGGATGCGGCTGATGCTATGAAAAGCACGGGCGTAATAACAATTAAATAACACTAACCATGAAAACCAACAGAAGAAACTTCGTTAAAACAATGGGGGCGGGAGCAACAGGCTTTGCCATAGGTACGACTGCCCTGGCAACTGCCTCATGCACCACAGCATCCGGGAGGGAAGGGATACCCGTAAGCTACGATGAACAGGTCCTGTTCATAGGTGACAACATAGCACTTGCTGACACTCAGTATGGCAAAGTAAAAGGTTATGTACTAAGAGGAATAAACTACTTCCTGGGAATACCTTATGGCGCCGATACCTCAGGGGCAAACAGGTTCATGCCACCGCAAAAACCCGAAACATGGGATGATGTTTTTCCAGCAGTGTTTTGGGGCAATTCAGCCCCCCAGATAATGGAGAACAGGTATGCGAATGCATATTCTTCATTTGCTGATCATTGGAATTATTATGATGTAAATGAAGACTGCCTTAAACTGAACGTTTTTACTCCTGCTATTAATGACGGGAAAAAGAGGCCGGTGATGTTCTGGATACACGGAGGAGGATTTACAAACGGTAACGGTATCGAACAGGATGGCTACAATGGGGAAAACTTCGCCCGGAAAGGGGATGTGGTTTTTGTATCTGTTAACCATAGGCTGGGACCGTTGGGATTCTCTAACTTTGCTTCAGTTGGAGGTGATAAGTATGCAGCATCAGGTAATGTAGGCATGCTGGATCTTGTAGCAGCTCTTGAATGGGTGAGAGACAATATAGCCAATTTCGGAGGAGATCCGGATAATGTTACAATAATGGGTCAGTCGGGTGGCGGAGCCAAAGTCTGCATCCTTACAGCCATGCCTTCTGCAAAAGGGCTATTTCATAAGGCAGTTGTCCTTAGTGGTGCGGCAACACGGACAGGGAACAGGGAGTATGCGGAGCAGCAGGGTGAATATATTCTTAAAGAAGCCGGACTGAAACCTTCTGAATTGAACAAGCTCCAGGAAATGCCGTGGATGGACTATTATCTCCTGGCAAATAAAGCGGCGGGGAAACTGGCTTCAGAGTCATCTTCCGGATCAGGTATGATGCGTCGTGGATTTAATCCATGTGCCGATGGAGTCTATATCTCCCAGGATCCGTATTACCCGGAGGCAGCACCTGAAGCAGCAGATGTTCCCATGATCATTTGTTCAACTATGAATGAGATGGCTCCCAGCCGGACAAATGCAGCACTTGAAAATGTGAGCTTTGATCAGGTTAAGGAGAACCTGAAAACACGAGCTGGCTTTGGCCCAGGATTGGGCGATAAGTCAGGAGAGGTAGTTGATGCATATGCAAAAGCATTCCCTGATAAGAAACCTGTTGAGATTTGGTCTTTGATAAGCGGGAATCGTCAGAGTGTTGTCAGTCTTGCTGATGCAAAATCAAAACAGTCACCTCCTGTTTATGTCGCATGGTTCTGCTGGCAACCGCCCTTGTTCGATAATCGCATGCGCGCATTTCACTGCAGCGACATATGCCACTGGTTCTATAACACTGATCTGATGCTTACTCATACAGGAGGTGGAGACAGACCTAGGAAGCTGTCAGATAAGATGTCCGGTGCACTCCTTCAGTTTATGAAGACAGGCAATCCGGATAACGGCGGCTTACCGGCATGGGCAAGATATACCCCGGAGAAAGGCGAGGTAATGGTACTCGATGATGTTTCTGAAGTGCAGAATGATCCCGACAGGGAGGCCCGTAAAGCACTTCCGTCTTAATGTGAAACATAAGTATTTTTGGTATGTATTAAAACAAATTAAAATATTACGATGATGAAAAACAGATTATACTCAAAAATAATAGCAGGCACTGCAGTTATGCTGTTTCTGCTCTTTACAATGAATGCCTGGTCGCAACAACCTGCAAGACCTGCAGCACAGCGTCCGGCAAGACCCGCCTTCAGGATGCCGGTTCCGGTAAAATCGGCTGAAGTATCTGCCGATAATAAAGTTACTTTCAGACTCTATGCAAAAGATGCAACAAGTGTTAAACTGTCAGGGGACTGGATGCCGGGTTTCGGCTCAAGTGTTGACATGGCAAGAAATGATACCGGAATGTTTTCTCTTACTGTGGGTCCGATGGATCCGGAACTTTACAGTTACACTTTTATTGTTGACGGTGTAAGAATGATAGATCCGAATAACGTACAGGAATTGAGGGACGGTTCCCGTTACCTGAGTTTTTTTATCGTTCCCGGCGGCAGAGCCGATCTTTACATGTATAATAATATACCTCACGGGACACTCTCGAAAGTATGGTATAATTCACCGGTCCTGGA
This sequence comes from Bacteroidales bacterium, assembly GCA_046706305.1. Taxonomy (GTDB): domain Bacteria; phylum Bacteroidota; class Bacteroidia; order Bacteroidales; family VadinHA17; genus LD21. The sequence goes on along the minus strand of JBJKPQ010000061.1, from coordinate 24,978 downwards.
TATGACCAGGAGAATGTATGTATATACTCCTCCGGGTTATGGCGACAGTGATACAAAATACCCGGTATTATATCTGCTTCACGGTGCTGGTGGGGATGAAGATGCCTGGACAACAATGGGAAGAGCCATTGAGATAATGGACAACCTCATTGCCCAGGGTAAAGCGATGCCGATGATTGTGGTTATGACAAATGGAAATGCCAACCAGGAGGCAGCACAGAATGATGTACCTCTCCCTCAAATGGAAGGAGGAATGGCTGCTTATCAGAGGTATGCCGGTAAGTTTGAAGAATCGGTTGTTAAGGATGTGATACCGTTTATTCAGAAACATTACAGTGTATACACCGACAAGGATCACAGGGCAATAGCGGGGTTATCCATGGGCGGGGCTCACACTCAGACAATTACCAACGATAACCCGGATATGTTCAGTTATATAGGTGTGTTCAGTATGGGGCTCATGAATTTCGGACGGCAGAACCAGGATGCAGCCAAACTGGCCGCTGAGAGAAGTGCCAAGATTGAAGCGCTGAAAAACAGTGGTTATAAGCTTTATTGGATAGGAGTCGGGAAAGATGATTTCCTTTATAAGTCAGTTCAGGACCTTAAGGCCGATCTCGATTCACACGGTTTTAAATATATGTACACGGAAACACCGGGTGGACACACTTGGACTAACTGGAGAATATACCTGAGTGATTTTGCCCCTTTGCTTTTTAAGTGAGACCTTTATCCTGTCAGGTCACCTGAGATAAAAAGGATTGCCCTGGATAGTATAATAAAGGGGTTGTATTGAAAGTCTGAACATTAGTTTCATCCATGATTAAAAAGACTTTTAGTATAACCCCTTTTTTATGAATCGGATTGTTTCCAGGGCCTATTTAGTAACTATCAGAGTTTCAACGGGAGCAATACCTTCAGCTTTTGCGATAACATTTATTTTTCCAGGTTTTACAAAAGGTCTTATTATGGCAAGACACCTGCCGTTATACGTTTTACAAACAGGATTACGGAAACTTTTCATGTCACTTGGTGAACCATTGCCTGACGCCAGTAATTCGCCAGCTCCGGTTACATTAATAGTGACAGTTACTGTTCCGTATGGGACCAGGTTGCCATCCTTATCCCTTGCTTCAACAGTCACATAGGCAAGATCGTTTCGGTTGGACCTTATTTCATTCCTGTCTGGGATTAATGCCAGGGTGACCGGCTTACCGGCTGTTTTGAATGTTTTGCTTGCAACCTCTTTGCCCTCTGTGATACCCACAACTTTTAACTCACCGGGAGAGTAGGGGACATCAAATCCGGTGGTCAGCCTTGTCTTGGAAGAGACTGGTTTTTGCCCAATAACCTTGCCGTTAAGCTCAAGTCTGACCTCCTGGCATCTTGAATATACCGACACATGGAGTAATTTCCCGTCTTCGCCGGGCCAGGTCCAGCTCTGGAATTCATCAGGCCATCCCCAGTAAGATATACCTTCTTTCTTCCCTTCCGGAACCGGGGCATGGACTGCCATTTCAAGCTGACTCCTTCTCCAGACCACATCCCTGAAATATGACTGGGCCTTTTTTTGCCCAGTTATATCAATGTCTCCGCACCATGCATCATACCATGGCCATGGCATGTTAAAGCCTGAGTGTTTCTTGTCATAATAAACATGTCCGATACCCGATTCTCCCAGATAGTCCATCCCTGTCCATACAAAATCACCTATGACCCAGGGATCTTTTTCCACCTGCTCCCAGTTCTCATAGGCTTCCATTGGGACTGATTCGGTTCCCATCATTATTCTTTCAGGAAATTTTTTGTGGTCACTTTCATATTCTCTCCACTGGTAATTGTAACCATCTAAATCCAGATATTCAAAAGCAGGTCCGGTGGCATCCCATTGCAAACCCGGATGGTCCCAGAAACTACATATCGCGGCAGTCACAGGACGAGTATCATCGAGATCTTTGACAGCCTTTATCATTTGACGGGCAATACGTTGCCCTGATGTATCTGCCCGTTCATAAATTTCATTCCCTATGCTCCAGGCAAATATGCCCGGATGATTACGGTCGCGAAGTACCATAGACTCAATGTCAGACTTCCAGTTGTCTTTAAAGTAGTTACTGTAATCATCGGGATTTTTGGGGTGTTCCCACATATCAAACGCTTCATCTATAACAAGCATCCCCAGGCTGTCGCAGGCATCAAGAAACTGTTTTGAAGGTGGATTATGACTTGTTCTAATCGCATTAAAACCATTTGCTTTCATTAGTTCAACCCTTCTTATCTCTGCCCTGTCGAAGGCTGCAGAACCGAGAAGCCCGTTATCGTGATGCATACATCCTCCCCTGAGTTCGACAGGTTTACCATTCAGTAAAAAGCCTTTCTCAGCACTGAATTCCATAGTCCTTATCCCAAATGGAACCGTATAACTGTCAGTAATTCTGCCGTTCGTGATAATTTGTACTGCAGCTTTATATAAATACGGATCTTCAGGCGACCAACAGGTGGGTTGAGGCACTTTTAATATCTCTTCTGCCGGAACAGATCCCCCTGCATTAGTCGTTAAATTTGTCTCTTCCCCTGCTATCGTATTGCCTCCTGAATCAAGTATCATGGTTGACAGCTTTATGTCTGCCCGTTCGCTGCCTGAGTTGTTAATGATAAAGGATACTTTTACCTGTGCAGTGTCGGCGGCTTCCATAGACGAGGTAACAAACAGGCTGTTGCCTTTAATGCTAACCGGATTTGTCAGCGTAAGACTGACATGACGATAGATCCCGGATCCGCTGTACCATCGGCTGTTCTTGCCGGGGTTACTCACACGTACAGCAATTATGTTGTCTGCATCAGGGATAAGCATTCCGGTAATATCGTATGAGAAAGGAGTATATCCATAATAATGATCTCCTGCTTTTTGCCCGTTTACCCAGACCGATGAAATCATATAGACTCCATCAAAATTTAATGATACCTTTTTGTTTTTAAATGCGTTATCCACCATTAAGTGTTTCCGGTACCACCCGGTCCCTCCCATTACATGACCTGTTGCTTCTCCTCCTACAGATGCCCTGGAGAATGGGCCTGTGTGTACTGTTGTATCACTGCCGGCAATATTCTCAATGCTCCAGTCGTGCGGAAGATCCACTTCCCTCCACCCGTTATCGTTGAAACCCGGATTCTCAACTCCGGTTGTGTCGGACAGCATGAAAAGCCATCCATTATCAATATTTATTTCACGGTGTGAGAACTGATTGTTTATATCGCTGCAACAGGGAAAGGAAAAGAATAGCAGTGACAAAACGAAGATAAGGGCAACAGGAAGAAATCTTTTCATTGTCGCATTTGTTTATTAAGATTGAATTAAATAGTGTATTGAGCAACCAGGTTGAGCATAATGTTGTATCCCCGATATCAGATAAAGTTATTATTTTTTTGAGACATAGGTTTGTCGTATGTGTCTTTTTAATAATTTTAGCCTTAATGCAATTTATTTTCACCCAATAATACCAATAATTATTTATTACGTAAACCCTATGAAAACAATCAGGTTGCTTTTTACAGGCCTTCTGGCTTTATTGGTTTTTAACTTGTCGGCGCAGCAAAAAGGTTATTACAGGTATCCGGCTATCTACAAATCGACTGTAATATTTACAGGGGAAGGAGATCTTTGGAAATATGATCTTGATACAAAACTTGCTTCAAGACTGACAACAGGCCAGGGTCTTGAAGTTCATCCTGCTGTTTCACCCGATGGGAGGCAGGTAGCCTTTGTAGGCCAGTATGAAGGACCGTCAGAAGTATATGTAATGCCCATTGAAGGAGGAACACCCAAAAGAGTGACATGGGAGGAGGACAGTCCTGTTGTTTGGGGATGGACAAAAGACGGAGGGATAATTTATTCTACGACTTCCTATTCAACAATTCCCAATGCACAGCTTGTAATAGTTGATCCTGTATCACTGAAAGAAAAGCGCGTACAGCTTTCCCAGGCCGATCAGGCAACATTTGATGAAAATGGGATCATGTATTTCACTAGACTAAGGGCACAGGGAAGTCATACAAAAAGATACAAGGGAGGCACTGCACAGACAATATGGAAATTCGACGGGAAAAATGAAGCCGTTCCCCTTACATCCGATTATCCGGGTACAAGCAAAGACCCGATGTACTATGACGGGAGGATATATTTCCTCTCCGACAGGGATGGAACAATGAATATATGGTCGATGGATACTACCGGCGGTAATCTGGAACAACACACAAGATCAAGCGGATGGGACCTTCAGGATGCCCATATTTACAAGGACAGGATTGTATGCCAGAAAGGAGCTGATATAATGCTGTATGATATTTCAACAGGCAATCCCCAAATACTGGATATTACAATTCCTTCCGATTTTGATCAGAGGAGGGCCCAGTGGATAAGCGATCCCAAATCAAAAATTACATCGGTTAACCTTTCATATAAGGGCGACCAGGTTGTTATTACCTCAAGAGGACGGGTATTCTCTGTACCGGCAGAAGGTTACCGCTGGTCGGAGGTTACACGGAAAAGCGGAATACGTTATAAGGATGCAGCTTATATGAATAAAAAGAATGAGATATTAATGCTTTCTGATGAATCTGGAGAATTTGAATTATGGAAGGATGATAACTATGGATTCGATACACCTGTACAACTGACAAAAGGGTCAGGTGACCTGATTGTTGATTTTGCTGTATCTCCTGATGATGAATATATTATTTATACAGAAAAAGATAATAAGCTCATGATATATTCAGCCAGGGAAGGTACCTCAAAAACAATCAAGGTTAGTGACTATGGATTCAGCGGGCGGTTTGCATGGTCGCCTGACAGCAGATGGGTAGCATATGCGGAACCCGGCAGCAATCAACTGGGCGTGATATACCTGTATAATGTCGAAACAGGGAAAGCGATACAGGCTACAAGTAAAAGGTACAGCAGCTACAACCCATATTTTAGCAGCGACGGGAAATGGCTGTATTTCATCTCAGACAGGACATTCAGCACAAGTGTAAGAAGCCCCTGGGGAGAAAGGCAACCTGAACCTTATTACGATAAAACAGGAATGATTTATGCTCTGGCATTAACGCCGGGTGAGGTTTTCCCGTTTGCTGAGGCCAATGAACTTACTGTAATCAAAAAAGATTCAACAGGGAAGAATGATAAATCAAAAAGAGGTAAAAACTCAAAAAAAGATGATGGCCCTGCAATAGATACCACCGGTCTGTCAGACAGGCTCTATACCGTTCCTGTAAAACCTGCCGATATTGGAGACATAGCTTTGGCAAAGGACTGGCTTTACTGGACTGAATATGATGTGAGCGAACATAAAACTAACCTTTACGCACTGAAGGCGGATAATAAAAAGGATAATGAAAGAACCGGGATCGCAACAGGTATTTATTCCTTTTCGGTATCGGGTAACGGCAGTAAAATAATGGTCAGGGATAAAAGCGGGATTATGGTATTTAATGCTGGCGGTTCCAAACCGGATGCACAAAAGGCAACTGTAAATCTCTCCAAATGGGCATTTACCTATGACCCTGTGGAAGACTGGAACCAGATGTTCGATGATGCGTGGAGGATGGAACGCGATTACTTCTACGATAAAAACATGCATGGAGTCGACTGGAAAGCTGTCTATGAACGGTATAAACCACTGGTGGTCCGCGTCACCGACAGGTATGAGCTCGATGATCTCCTTGCCCAGATGATATCTGAACTATCGGCATTGCATATGTTCGTATACGGTGGTGACAAGAGGACTTCCTCCGATAAATATGAAAACGGATACCTGGGAGCTGACCTCGTACGTGATCCTGCCCGGGGGGGATATATAATTGAACATATTTATGAATCTGATCCTGACAATCCTGCTGAATTGTCTCCACTGGCTAACCCAGGTTTGAAAATAAGGGAAGGTGATGTGATAATTGATGTTAACGGGGTTAAAACATTAAGCGTTCCACAGATAAACGAGCTCCTTGTCAATAAGGCCGGAGAACAGGTACGGCTTAAGCTGAAAAGCACACAAGGGGATACCTATGATGAGATAGTAAAACCAATAAGTTCAGGTGCTTTTTCCAACCTGAGGTACAACGAATGGGAATATACAAGGAGGCTAATTGTAGACAGTCTGTCATCATCAAACATAGGATACCTACATCTAAGGGCAATGGGAGGCGGCGATTATGATTCCTTTGTAAAGAATTTTTATCCCGTAATTAATAAGCAGGGTCTAATTATTGATGTAAGGCATAACCGCGGTGGAAATATTGATAGCTGGATACTGGAGAAACTGATCCGTAAGGCCTGGTTTTACTGGGCTCCAAGGGTGGGTAAACCCTCTCCCAACATGCAATCTGCATTCACAGGACACCTGGTGTTGCTTATGGATGAAAATACCGCATCGGACGGGGAGGCCTTCTCCGAAGGATTCAGGCGGCTTGGCCTGGGAAAACTTATCGGGACACGCACATGGGGAGGTGAAATATGGCTTTCCTCAGGTAACAGGCTAGTTGATAACGGCATAGCTACAGCTGCGGAGACAGGAGTTTATTCCCCTGAAGGTGATTGGCTCATAGAAGGTCATGGCGTGGATCCGGACATTAAGGTGGATAACCTGCCCCATGAAACTTTCATGGGTAAGGATGCACAACTTGAGGCAGGAGTGGATTATTTGTTGAAACTTATTAAGGAAAAACCAGTTACTACTCCGGTTATACCAAAATATCCCGACAAATCATTTGACTATAAGAAGTAGTTAGTCATTGTAAAAGTTAAATTTTTCTTTTTGTTGTGATTCTGATCGACACTGTTTACAATGCCGGGTCAGTTTCTTTTGGTGAAATTACTGCTTGTATAATCAAACCTATTTATGCCCTGATTGTTGTACAGTTAGTTTCCTGTTAAATAAAGTTTATAACAGGGTAAAAGTAGAATACATAAACTAAAAAAAAATGAAGAAGATTTTAATACTTATGGCATTGCTTACTACAGTCATACTTGGATATTGCCAGCCTGAAAATAGTAAAATGATGCCGGTTACCGGCAGTTCAAGGTCGGCTCTGACAATGTATAAGCAGGGTATGAAATATTTCAACGATGTTAACCTGCCGAAAGCTATCGGTAAATTTAATGAAGCACTTAAAGAGGATCCTGATTTTTTCATGGCTAACTACCAGCTGGCTTTCTTTTCAATTCTGAACCGTTCTGAGGATACTTTTAAAAAATATGCTGATGCAGCTATCAACTCAAAAGAGAAACTTAATGACGGCGAAGAAATCCTTAAAGATGCCCTGATAAAGCTTGAACAGGGAGACACTGATGTTGTTGAGGACGGCAGGAAACTTGTACAGATGTATCCTTCCGATCCGGAAGCATATAATAACCTTATCTCTTTTCAGTCGTTGGCAGGTGACTCCGTCGGAATGGTAGAGACAATTAAAAAAGCAATTACAATTGCAGATAATCCTGCACCATTCTATAATCAGCTAGGGTATGCTTATCTGGCGTTGAAACAAACTGATAAGGCGAAGGAAGCATTTGATAAATATATTCAGCTTGCTCCTGATAATCCCAATGCATATGACTCCAAAGGTGATTATTATATGTATGTCAAGGAATATGATAAAGCTTACGAATCGTATATGAAAGCTAATTCTATTGACCCTTCTTTCAGCGGCGATAAAGCTGAAGCCGCAAAACATATGTATGAGGAGACAGAAGGGCACGCACTTAATATTATTTCAATCTGAAGCAGGCTCATTAATAAAATACTGCCTTCTTCCGTGAACTCTCAGATATTAGGAGACGGCTCTGATAAAACCCAACCATAAAGGGTTTATTATCAAGGTATCGGCATTTAGCAGAATTTTCCTGTCATGAAAGATTTTGCCATAGGGTAAACCAATACTATAGGGGTCCTATGTGCAGATACTAACTATTTAAATATGAAGCCTGTAAAAGTAAAACTAGGGGTATTTGCGGTTATCTCTGTTTTAATGATAACCGGGTGTAAAAAAAGTGAACCTGTCGGATTTCCACAGGTCTCAACCAATGAGGTTGAGATTTATTCTGAAGGTATTTATACCTTTAAGGGTGCGGTAATAAAAACAGGAGGAGAAGAATTGACAGACCATGGTTTTTATTGGTCTGAATCCTTTGATCCTGAAATAAATGGTACAGAGATAAACCTTGGACCAATAAATAGCACAGGAAGTTTCAGCAGCATGTTTTATGATGCCGGGCCTGGCATAACTTACCATGTAAAAGCATTTGCCAGGTCGGGATCCGGTATATACTATGGAGGGGAAACATCATTTTCCACGCCCGATTCTATGGTATTGCCAGTAATTGATAGAGATAATAATATTTACTACCCGTTGTATATTGGTGATCAGGTCTGGCTGGGTGAAAACCTGAGAGTATCTCATTATCCCGATGGGACTGACATACCAAGGATCGAGGACCGGATGGAATGGTTTTATATGCCATGGTATAATGAAGCATATTGCTGGTATGAAAATTTCGGGGCTCTTGCCGGGAAATACGGTAATCTCTATACCTGGCCGGCAGCAATGCATCTGTCTGAAAGTGATACTACCGGAGAAACTGAAATCCAGGGAGTCTGCCCTGACGGATGGCACTTACCGGATGATGAAGAATGGAAACAGCTTGAAATGTACCTTGGTATGAGCGGGAAAGAAGCGGACCTTGAAAAATGGCGCGGAGAAGATGAGGGTGGAAAAATGAAGCTTAACGGGACTTATATGTGGAACCCACCAAATACCGGAGCTACAAATGAGAGTCATTTCAGGGCTTACCCGGCAGGATGGAGAGACGGTGCCGGATATTATACAAATATTGAAAAAGCCACAAGATTCTGGTCTTCATCCATCAGGGGAGGGTATGCCTGGATGAGGCAGCTTGATTATAATTCATCAAGGATTTTCCGTGGAACTACCGGGGTATATGAGGCATTATCGGTACGTTGCATAAAAGACCAGCCGTTGAAGAAAAAATAAATTCAGGCGGAGATGAACTTTTTAACCCAGTTTGAAAAACTAGTGTCACCGATATAAGAGTTGATATTATCAAAAGCAAGGAGAAAAGATTCCTGCATTATGTACTCGGCAACTACAGGATCTTTTACAAGTTGCAGACAGGAACTGAAGACAGGTTTGTAAAACAGCTTATATATCTGAAGTTGAGCTTTGTGGTCGCCTTTTTTACATCTTTGTATAAGCTCTTCAGATAAATCGGAACTATAATCCTTTATGTTTCTGATTACTGGTTTCATGATTCCGGAATATTTGAGATTTACCTGATTCAAATTATTTGTTAATTTTTTTTTTGTGTACATCTTTAATTCATGTTATAGTATATTTCTAATATCATGCCATATCTGTAAGGCGTACAATATCAACGACATATGAAAAAATGCTGTTGCATGATGTAAAATAATTTTACATTATTCAGTGTAAAAATTTTACAATTGTTATTAGCAAATTAATTTTTGCATTTCGTTGTATAAAATCTTAATTTCGGTTATGAATCAATTAATTATAAGATGCCGGGAATTGTTGAAGGATATAATTATGACATCTTCATCAGTTATCGTCAGAAAGACAACAGGCAGGATGGCTGGGTTACTGAATTTGTTGATAACCTGAGAAAGGAACTTGAAGCAACTTTCAAGGAAGAGATCACCTTATACTTTGATACAAGTCCGCACGACGGGATTCTGGATAATCATGATGTTGATGAATCCCTGAAAGATAAATTGAAATGCCTTATTTTCATCCCTATAATATCGCGTACCTATTGTGATCCCAAGTCCTTTGCCTGGGATCATGAGTTCAGGGCGTTTGTACAGAGTGCATCAAAAGATAAGTATGGCTTAAAGATAAAATTGCCCGGCGGCAATGTTGCCGGCAGGGTTCTTCCAATTCGGATATATGACCTGGATGATGAAGACACCAGGATGTTCGAATCGGTTATTGGCAGTCGATTGAGGGGTATAGATTTTATATATAGTGAAGCAGGTGTTAACAGGCCTCTCCGGGCAAATGAAGTTAAACCTCTCGACAACCTGAATCATACAACATACCGGAACCAGATAAATAAAGTAGGTAATATGGTCAAGGATATTATCTCGGGTATCAGGCAATCAACACAGCAAAAGCCTGTGACAGCACAAAATATTCCGGAGTATGATCAAGTCCGGCCTAAAAAGGTGCGATGGGACCTTAAAATTTGGATGCCGGCTGCGATTTTATTAATACTGTCGTGCATTTATTTTTCCCAAAAATTATTTACTCCGCGGGAAGAATTGGAAAAATCAATAGCAGTTTTACCCTTCAGATCTTTAAGTGACGATCCCGAAAAACAGTATATCGCTGATGGCATGATGGACGCTATTACTCTTCATCTTTCAAAGATTAAGGATCTTCGTGTAATGGGAAGAACTTCTACCGAACAGTACCGAAACACAACAAGTACTTTGAATAAGATCGGGAAGGAACTTGGAGTAAACTACCTTCTGGAAGCCAGTTTTCAACAGTCCGGTGATAGTGTCAGGTTAATTGTACAGGTTATTAAAATCAAGAAAGGAAAAGAAGGCCATGTATGGGCAAAACTATATGTTAGGCCCTGGAAAAATATCTTTTCCGTCCAGAGTGAAGTGGCACAATCCATTGCGGGGGAATTGAGAGTAGTGATAACACCAGAGGAAAAACAGCTGATAGAAAAAATGCCTACTTCAAATCTTACGGCTTATGATTATTACCAACGTGGAAATTCGGAAGTAAATCATGTTCCGCCCTTAATCGCTTATATCTCAATCATATCATTTGATCCCTCAGTATATCGCAAAATAGACAGGGCCGAATTTCTGTATAATAAAGCATTGGAATATGATCCTGCTTTTGCTCTTGCCTATGCTGGTCTGGCCAAGGTATATTATATTAAAGACTATGCCAAAGATTATCTCTCGAAGAGTTTTCTTGATACAGTTGTAAAATTGGCAGATAAGGCCCTTTTTTATGATAATAAGTTGTCGCAGGCTTATTTGTTGAAAGGCAATTATTTTTATGAACATGGTAAAATAGAAAATGCAACCAGGGAATACAATTTAGCTCTCCGGTATAACCCTAACGACTGGGAGGTTTATTTCAGGAAAGGATTTATGTATTCCTTTATAGATCCGGCACAAGGATTTGAGAACCTGTTAATAGCTGCTGACAGAAATCGAGGACCCGAATTGCCTTCAATATTGAACTGGATTTCTTTCCAGCTAATAATAAACGGATTTTATGAACAGGCCCGGCCTTATCTGCTTAAGACTTTAAACCTGGATGGTGATTCCGTCAGTTATTTATATTACTCTTCACTGACTTATTCGCTTCAGAAAGAATACAAAAAATCCATTGATTTGCTAAACCATGCCAGCAATATAGACTCCACAAGATTAAATGTTTTAAGTCTTTTAGCAGAAAGTGAACTTTTTATGGCTGATAGTAAAGAATCACTAAAACATTACATAAAATGGTATGAATCAGGAGGCAGGGAAACTTTCAGTGAGATGCAACGTATTGGTTATGCGTACTTGCAAAACGGGGAAAAGGAAAAAGCTGATTATTTCTTTAATAAATGTATTGATTCTAAGACTGCAGAGATAGAACTGGGCCGTTTGGCAGGTACGTCCTCAGTAAATTTTCAGTCATACTATGACCTGGCAACAGCTTACGCAGGCAGGGGAGAAAATGAAAAGGCTATTGAGAACCTTAGGCTGTTCGGCCGAAAATCTGTAAATCATGCTGAGTTCATGTTACATTTTTTCAGGGATGATCCCTTGCTGGACAACCTGAGAAATGAGCCGGAGTTTCAGAAAATATTGAAAGATTATGAGCTTAAAGTCAGTCAGAAGAAGGAGAAGTTAGGAAAGTGGCTCATGGTGCAGGGGATTTTATAAGAAAACAGAACTTAATTGCCGTCAGTTAGGGGAAAACCTGATTGATTTATTAAATTTAAGGATCTGAACCTGGTATCGCATCCCGTGATACGGTTTTAATGACTAATTGTATATAATATTATAATTGGAAGTTTATGTATCCTCTATTAACTGACCTGTCGAAGAAAATAATATTATTAATAAGTTCTTTTCTAATCCTACAGATTTCATATACACCGGCCTTTTCACAGGAAAATCAGAAAGATACCATACCTCAGGGAAGGTATGAACCTCCTGTTTACAAAACACAAAGGCTGTCAACTGCTCCGCCGGTGATAGACGGCAGACTTAATGACCAGTGCTGGAAAAATGGTTCATGGACAGGGAATTTCTATCAGTGGATGCCAAATGAAAATGATAAACCCTCATACCCTACAGAGTTTAATATTCAGTATGATGATAAAAACCTGTATATCGCCATTCGTGCTTTTGACAGCGAGCCGGACAAAATTATTCGCAGGGCAGGGGTCCGCGACCAGCATATTGGTGATATGGTAGGAGTATCGTTAGACAGTTACCATGATTACAGGTCAGGCTTCGAATTCTCCGTTACTGCATGGGGTCAGAAGATAGATGTTGTTTTGTATAATCCGTTCAAGTTTGATTTTAACTGGGATGCAGTATGGAAAGTCAAAACAGGGATAGAGGATTCAGCATGGGTTGCCGAATACCAGATCCCCCTGGGCCAGCTGAGGTACAGCAATAAAAAGGAACAGGTATGGGGGATGCATGTATGGAGAGGCATCTCGCGTCTTTCCGAGAATGACAACTGGGAGAAGCAATTCAAAAACAGTCCCGGCATGCTTTATAATTTCGGGGAACTCAGGGGAATCACTGATCTGAAAAGATCCAGGCGGATTGAAGTCCTGCCTTTTGTCCTGGGTAAGTTAAACACAATGCAGGTACAGCCGGGGAACCCGTTCACAAAGAATGGCAGGGAATGGACAGGTAATGCAGGACTTGATGCAAAAATAGGTATCTCAAGTAATTTTACTGTCAACCTGACGGTAAACCCGGATTTCGGACAGGTGGAGTCGGATCCTTCCGTGATGAACCTGACAGCTTTTGAGACCTTTTATCAGGAGAAGCGCCCTTTCTTTCTGGAAGGTCTGACTATCTTTGACTATAAACTTGATGACCAGAGTCTTTTTTATTCCCGAAGGATTGGACATGCACCTTCACTCACTTATCGTCCCAACGATACTACATATGTGAAATCTCCTGAGAACACTGCTATTCTTAGTGCAGTCAAGTTCAGCGGGACAACATCAGACGGGCTTTCAATCGGACTGATTCACAGCCTGACCGCCGCGGAGACTGCAAAACTGAGCGATACGGAGGGTAATATAACCAGCAGGCAGGTTGAACCTCTCACCAGTTATACCGTGGCACGTGTACAGAAGGGGAATAAATCAGGAACGACTATATTCGGAGGGATGCTTACTTCAGTGAATCGATTTATAAACGATCAGTCACTCGATTTTCTCAGCAGGGATGCATATACAGGAGGTCTGGATCTGTTGCATTACTGGCACGATAAGGAATTCTATATAGATGCCCGGTTACTTGGGAGCAGCGTAAATGGAAGCACAAGAGCCATCACAGCATTACAGGAATCTTCGGCACGTTATTACCAGCGTCCTGATGCATCCTACCTGGGCTTTGACACATCTAGGACTCGTCTGACCGGTTCGGGTGGTAAGTTCAAAATAGGAAGGATAACAGGTAATCACTGGCAGTATTTTACAGGTGTTACCTGGCTTACTCCGGGTTTGGAACTAAACGATATCGGGTATATGACTATTGCCGATCAGATTAAAAATGAAAATGATATACTGTACCAGACAACAAAGTCAGTTTCAATATTTCACGATTACAGCATTGAACTAAACCAGTACAACCTCTGGAACTTCAACAGGAACTATCTTGGATCGGGAGCAAAACTGAAATTCTCATCTGAGTTCAGCAATAACTGGAGCCTCAGCAACAGTCTGGAATATATTACAGGTTCAATAGATCCAAGGCTATTGAGAGGAGGCCCACAGATGAAAGTACCATACCAGGTAACTGAATCCGGATCAGCTTCGACAGATCCCTCAAAAAAAGTCATATTCAATTTTTCTTACAGCTATCAGGCCAGGGGGAAAAATTCAGCTTCAGGTTTCATACTTGGCCCGGGCTTATCGATTCAACCCCTGCAGGTCCTTAAAATCGGGGCAAACGCCAACCTGGGGAGATCTCGGGATGTATTACAATATGTGACAAATACGAATTATCAGTCACAGAAGCGCTATATATTCGGAACCATAAAAGATAAGACCGTAGGCTTTACTTTCAGGATAGATCTGAATCTTACACCTGAATTCTCAATAAGGTATTATGGCAATCCCTTTATTGCCAGGGGTGCTTATTCAGAATTCAAATATATAACTGATCCATCAGCCGGAAAATTCTCCGACCGTTTTGAACTGTATGATTATATAAAACTTCCATCAGGAGTTTACGGTCTTGATGAAAACCATGATGGGGTAACAGACTACAGTATTGCAAATCCGGATTTCAATTTCCAGCAGTTCAGGTCTAACCTCGTGGCTAAATGGGAATATCGGCTGGGTTCATTTATCTACCTCATCTGGTCGAATGACAGAACGGGTGTAACAGGTTCACCAGGCACTTCTTATGGTAAGTCTTTCAGCCAGTTGATGAAGATCTTCCCGAACAATATATTCCTTATTAAACTGAACTATTGGTTTAATCCATAGTATGGTCCGGTGCATGCGCCGGTCCATACTATTTCCGGTTTGCGTGATATGGCTGCCATCGCTGCGTTTTTGATTATAATTTTATTGGGTTGAGGTAGGTTCGTTGCATGCAATGAACCTAAAATTATCCTTTGAAAATTTTGATTTAAAATTTATATGTCGTATGTTTGCGACATTAGAAACAAAATCATGAACAAATCAGAGCATTTCGATGAATCGCTTCAGGAACTGGCAAAGTTCTCAAAGGTACTATCACACCCCGCACGACTGGCTATCCTGAAATTCCTGGCCGATACAAAAACATGCATATCGGGCGATATCTCAGATTACTTACCACTCGGCCGGACTACAGTATCCCAGCATCTGAAGGAATTAAGGAAGCTTGGATTGATAGCAGGTGAGATAGATGGACTGAAAATCAGCTACTGCCTTAACTGCAATAAGATCAAGGAGTTTGTTCGGTCATTTGAGTTGTTTTTTGAGGAGATTAAAACTCAGGAGATTGAATGCCAGGAGATATGAAAAAAATTCGGGTACAATGTTTAAGATTACGGTTAAACAGGCATAAATGAAAAGCAACTATATAACAGGTAATATAAAAGTAAAGAGCCTTGAAGTTCCTCAGGTTTCTGACGTTTTGAGGATACCGGATTTTTTGGGAGCAATGATGGTAAGGTGGGGATTCAGGCGCGACAGGTATATGGTAAAACCGGGACTTTATGCAATAGGAAATCCCGGACCGGATTCGGATGTTTTTGTTACGGCAAACTATAAACTGACCTTTGATCATCTGCGCACCAACCTTGCTGGCATTGACGGATGGCTGCTTGTACTGGACACCAGGGGAGTTAATGTCTGGTGTGCAGCCGGAAAAGGAACTTTTGGTACCGATGAGCTGGTTAACAAAGTAAAATCAGTTTCTCTCGATCGTATAGTAAGACATAAAAGATTGATCCTCCCTCAGTTGGGAGCTACCGGAGTTGCTGCACATAAGGTTAAGTCCGAAACGGGATTCAATGTTCATTACGGACCTGTAAGGGCTTCGGATATAGGGCAATTCATAAACTCGGGTTATCGTGCCGACAAGGAAATGAGAAAGGTGAAGTTCGGTTTTTCAGACAGGATAAAGCTTATTCCTAACGATTTCATGTATGGGAAATATTATCTTTTTGGGGCAATGCTTTTAGTGTTCCTGTTATCAGGGATAAGCAGCGCCGGCTTATCTTATAAAGATTTTTCCGGTAATGGAGTGACGTCCCTGCTGATTGTATTTCTGGCATATTTTGCAGGAATAGTCCTTACCCCTGCATTACTCCCATATTTACCAGGGCGGTACTTTTCATTGAAGGGATTGTTCTCCGGCATGGTGGTATTAACAGGATATCTGTTTGTTGCCGCCTCAAGTCATGATACCATTACGGTCATATCCTGGTTCTTTATTACCGGGGCTCTTTCTTCTTTCACTGCTATGAATTTTACGGGTTCTTCGACCTTTACCTCCCTGTCGGGAGTCAGAAAGGAAATGAAATTGTTTTTACCATTACAGATAGTATCTGCTGTAATCGGATTTATACTTCAGGTAATAGGGCAATTAAATTAAAGCTATAATGAAAGACCTTGTTTATTTACCGGATGTTGTAACCCTAACATTATGTGAGAGCACATGTAACGGATGTGGCATGTGTATTAAAGTGTGTCCACATGAAGTATTTGAACTATCCGGTAAGAAGGCTCATATTGTACGAAGAGACTATTGCATGGAATGTGGTGCATGTGCAATAAACTGTCCTGTTAGTGCAATCTCGGTAAAATCTGGCGTTGGATGTGCCGCTGGGATAATAAGTGGTTATATCAGGAATTCTGAACCTTCCTGCGGCTGTTCGGGAACAAAATCAAACTGTTGTTAAAAGATGAAAGAAGTAAAAATATATAATGTGGCAGATAATTCTGTTTTGCCTTCTGTTAAGCTGGATAATTGCCCGGAATTTGGTGATCCCTTAGAACTTGAGAAGGAGATGTATTATGTCTGTGAAAGGGATTGCAGTCAGGCAGGTGAAGTTGTTTCAATTGGGGTAATCCCGTTAGTGATCAGGAATCCGGGACTGGTCAAAAACATTGAGAATTACATAAGTTGCCTGTCAGTTGCTCACAGAAGGGTTCAGTTCAGAAGGCAAAATAATATATGTGATTTTACTGATTGTGATGAGATGATAATTTCATAAATCCAGTCAGGGTTGAGGCATTTACCAGGACTGACTGGATTTTAGTTTTCCCGGGTTTTAGTTTGTGCTTATTTCCCTGCTTACCAGCTCGATCCCGTTATTCTTACCCATGTTCCTGCTGTACCTCTTTTCTGTTTTGTTGTTCCAGTGTTCCATTACGCCCAGACTTGATACTGATGCACCCGTGCGTTGAGGGTCATACCTGGTTCCTGAAGGAGGATTGGCTGCCTGAGCTGCTTCGAAAAGATACTGGTCACTGAATGCCATATCGGGAGCATCCGGAAATTCAGATCTAAGGAAATCCAAACCCACTGCATCAATAGCTACAGGATCCTGAGATGCAAAAAGACTGCATGGCCAGTTGTCATTGAACGGGGGCATGTTCCACTTTGGGCCCGGGACTCCGTTAACCAGCCTGCATCCGTAAATGCCATCTATCAGGAATAACATGGTTTTTTGTCCGAGTTCCTTATGTGCCATAAAATCCACAAAAGTCAGATATTGTGGTTTGCCTTCCCTGTTTGGATTGAAATTATTATGGGCATTCTTGCGCCAGTCATTATATATGCTGGTTACTCCGTACCAGTTCTTTGCGCACAGTGTAACACCCTGCCCCACATGCCCCTTAAGCAATGCCATATTGATAAGGTAATCCGCGTCAACAGCACAAGAAGCCAGTCCTGTAGCAAGTTTCCCATTGTCTGTCGAATAAGGAATGGCATTATCGGCATAAGTTGATTTTACCCTGCCGTCCCCGCCGACATTATCGACAAAGACAACATCCGGGAAAGCTGCATGGCATTTGTTGAAAATATTATCTGTTATAAACCTGCTGGCATCAAAAACGGTGATATTCCTTTGTGATATTCCAGCTTCATTTACCATGCTTTTTATCAATGATAGTACCAGTTGGGGGGTAGCATTTATCTCCGGAGAGTCTTTGTGGCTGTAGGTATTATTTTCATTTATTTTAACAGCAATTTTTTCGCCTTCCCTGTAAGGCTGATCCCCCTTTTTGTGATCTGAGTTGAACTTCCTGAAGAGCGCATCCCATGCTTCCTTCTCAGTCTTCTTACCTGTCAGGGCTGCAAGGGATTCCTTAAGCATTTTGTCGGTTTCAGTCTGAAGAAGTATAGTTTCATCCCACCAGTCACAAGTCTTGCAGTTCCAGGAAGTTACACCGGGATCATGGACCCACACAACCCTTCCCGGAAAAATTCCCTTAGCCTCCCCAACCGGCTGGTTTGGTACTATTACCCAATCTGCGGTACTTAAAGGATTGGCATTCCCGGTATCGCTGCTGTTAAAGAACAGCAATCCTGCTAATGCAATTATCGCAAAAAGAATCCCATATGTATAACGCGATTTGATTATAAACGATTTTGCCTTCCGGTAAGCAGCAAGTGAACCTGCCAGTGTAAGAAGATAAATCACAAACCCCGACATCACAGGCGCAGCAGCTCTCATGCAGGGATATGCTGCCCTGGAAGGTTTCGGAATTACCCTTACCAGGAACCACACCGTCGATATTATCCCGGTAAGAAAGAAGGATATTTTAACGATTGTGCTCTTTTTGACGAGGCTGAGTCTTAACAGGATCTTATTTAAAAAGGTTTTCATAGGTATCTGATTTTAGAGAGTTATGAATACTCAAACGGTAAAGTAAATAAATTACTGCAAAAATATAAACAGGCCGGCATATTTTAAACCCTGATGTAAATCTTTCGCCTGTACAAAAAATACAATAAAAGCCAGGCAATTAATATATTACCTATGGTCAACACCAGATTACCTGCATTTTGTCCTACAGGTATAATAATCCAGCCAATAAATGATTTGGTCGTGTGACTGATATTCAATAAGTTGCCGACCACTATAAGATAAATGAAAATTGAGTTTACTCCAATTACCCTGAAGAACAGAGTCCACTTCTTCCGGCCCATAACATCAATTACCAGGTAGAACAGGGCAAGCAAAAGAAAACTGATACCTCCTGCCAGCATGTTATACGACGTTGTCCAGATTTTTTTTATTATGGGATAAAAAGGGCTTATACAAAGTGCAAGCACTATAAGACCAATTCCTGCTGCAGAAAGGAAGAGAATCTTCTTGTGTGGGGATAAATCTTTGTTAAGCAGGATCCGGCCGGCAAAATATCCCATCAGTGTGACTCCTGTTGCTGAGATAATGCAAAGTATTCCCAGTGCGTCGAATATCCCGTTGCCGGAAATCATTTCTGCGTCAGGGCCATAAGCAAGCCTCCCGGGTAAAAACATCCTGTCTATATATCCGTTTATAGATCCTGAAGGAGTCAGAACACCGGCTCCGATCCCGGGTACAGGCACCAGCAGTTGCACAACTGCATATACAACAAGCAGCCCGGCCAGCCATAACAATTGATTTTTTAACGACCGGGAATAAATAACGATAATACAGGCAATAAAATATGCAATTCCTATCTGTCCCAGGACACTTGCATACCTTGCATTTGAGAATCCGTCCCGCAGAGTCCCGTTAAAAATGATGCCTAAGGCAACAAGGATAAGCATTCTCCTGGTGATCTTTAGAAGGACCTCCTTTTTGGATCTGCCTTTTTCAATTTTTGACAATACTGAAAGAGGAATTGTTACACCTGATATAAACATGAATAAAGGGAAGATCAGATCCCAAAAATGAAACCCGGCCCATTTTGCATGATCCATTTGATTAGCCAGTGCATCAAGCCAGGGTACCGGGAAACACTTTGCAAGTCCTTCGGTTAAAGCACCTCCGCCGATTATCCAGAACATATCAAATCCGCGCAGGGTATCCAGAGATAAAAGGCGTGTTATGTTTTCCTGAGCTTGTTGTGTGGGTGTTTCATTCATTATTTTGAGTATTAAAGCTTCATATACCCTCTTGTCCGGGAGTATAATACCAGCCAAAATGATCATTCCGAAGTTAATATTTTAATAAAAGAGTTAAGTATATTTGTGTATATTTCATGGATTTCAGGATTGGATTATTACAGCCAATTACTCCTGGTTGCAGGATTTTGATGACATTACTGCGTTTTTTAAAATGATTTTACCTGATTCCGGCGGGCTCGATGCATCCAGCGAACTTTCCTCAATCAACCATTTAATTCTATATGTCTTCCCTGAAAGACTCCGAAATGACAAAGTTTTCAATTGATTTGTATATTTAATCATTTAATATTTAACTCTTTAATTACTATGAAACAATTATGTATTTTAATGCTGCTGCTTATCTCCGTCGGATTGAGCAATGCACAACAGCCTACTGAAACGCGAACAAAACAAGACAGGGACCAGAAATCTCAAATGGAACAAATGCAGGCCAACTTTGCAAGGCAGGCAGAAATAGTAAAAAAATTCAAAAGCTCTTTTGATTCCCTTACTCCAATGCAGAAGAATATGTTTTTCACAGAGATAAAACATATTATGGATCCTGAAGTTACCAAGATAGAACCGGGAAAAATCGACAGCGACCCTCCCTCGGATGCTATAGTATTATTTAATGGGAAGGATCTTAATGAATGGGAAGAAGTTTCCTGGGGACCTGGCGGTCCCGGTGGCAAAAAGCCAATTACATGGATTTTAAAAGATGGGGGAATGCAACCGGCCAGCACTTCGGGCACTGCACAGACAAAGCGGATTTTCAGGGATTTTCAGCTGCACATTGAATGGAAAACTCCGGCCGGCTTACCACCAACTGTTACAGGTCAGGACAGAGGAAACAGTGGTGTAATTATCCAGGGTAACTATGAAGTTCAGATTCTCGACAGCTACAGTAATCGTACCTATCGCAATGGACAGGCAGGTGCTGTTTATATGCAATATGCTCCCCTGGTGAACCCGAGCAGAAAAGGAGGTGAATGGCAAACATACGATATCATTTATACAGCTCCTCGTTTTAAAGATAGTGCAACTTACTTTACCCCACCGAGAATAACGGTTATTTACAACGGAGTTTTAGTACAAAATAATGTAGCTATCCAAGGTCCGACAGTGTTCCCCGGCATCCCTCAGTATATAATTAAAGAACATGGTGACGGACCCATTCAGCTGCAACAACACGGCAATCCGACTACCTTCAGGAACATTTGGATCAGGGAATTGTAACTTTTATAGCCGGGCAGTCAATGGGAGAGTGGGAGGGTTTATTCATAAGGGCATTTATAATTTTCTGGGAATACCTTATGGAGCAAATACCACGGGGAAAAACAGGTTTATGCCTCCGCAAAAACCTGACCCGTGGAAAGAAGTTTATCCTGCTGTATACTGGCCAAATTCAGCTCCGCAATTACTGGATAACTTCTATGCGAACAGGTATCTCGCCTTTACCGACTGTTGGCATTACGATGATGTGAGTGAAAACTGTCTTGGTATAAATGTATGGACTCCCGGGTATAAAGAAAATGAAAAACGTCCGGTCCTGCTCTGGATTCATGGAGGAGGTTATACAAGCGGAAACTCGATAGAACACCCGGAGTATCATGGTGAAAACCTGAGTCGTCAGGGAGATATTGTCTTTTGCTCTCTGAATCACAGGCTGGGGCCCCTTGGATTTTCGAATTTGCCGGCGTCGGAGGAGAGAAGTTTGCTGCGTCGGGGAATGTTGGAATGCTTGATACTGTAGCTGCCCTGGAATGGATAAGGGATAACATTTCAAATTTCGGAGGAGATCCGGGAAATGTTACAATTATGGGTCAGTCAGGAGCTGGGGCAAAAGTGTGTACCCTTACTTCAATGCCATCGGCTAAAGGATTGTTCCGTAAAGCTGTGGCATTAAGCGGTAGTACCCTTAACGGGGGGCAAAATGATTACTCTGAAAAACTTGGGTCATATATTCTTGAGGAAGCCGGAATCGCGGCAGATCAGATTCATAAACTTCAGGATATGCCATGGAGGGAGTATTATGCAATTGCCAACAAGGCAAGTATAAAGTTGAGAACAGAAACCGGAGTAACAGGCATGATGGGAGGATTTGGTCCCGTCGCCGACGGATTATACATCCCTCAGCAAACGTTCTATACAGGTGAATTATCATCAAATATACCTATGATAATTTGCAGTACATTTTATGAAAGATCAACCAGCTCATTTGATTCCTCACTTGAAAATATCACGTTTGACAAAGCCAAAGAGATGGCCAAAACAATAAGAAGTTTTGGTGTTTCATTGGCTGAGAATGCGTCAAATATCATTGATGCGTATTCCAGGAATTTCCCCGATAAGAAACCAATAGAGATATTATCGTGGAATTGAAAGAAGCCCTCACGGCATTACTCCCTAAGATCATTAGCTGGATAATCGGCTTTTTACCATTAGTGCTGATGCATCGAAGTTATTAGTCAAAAATTCAAGAAGTATATCTTTCTCATCATCATAGTATTCCACTAATCTTAGAGTTTCTGGATATCTATACTTTGACTTTGGGCCTTTGAGCTTAATGATTTTATCGCTTCTCAGCCCAGATTTTTCATCAAGGTTGTAATTGCAATCAATATCCATAAAATCCTGCGTCACTCTTGTTCTCGTAACAAAGAATGAACCTGATTTATGCATTCTGTACAATGCGACCAAATCCAGATAGGTCTTATCCATCAAGTATATTGCTCCTTGTATAGGAATAATCTCATCAAGAATATTGCTGTCGTGATATTTACCATCAGTGATTAAGATAAAGTTTGGAATGCTCCCTCTTAGATCGAGCATGGTATGCATCTTTATCGCCCCTCTTAAGTATTTGCCTTTCTCTTGCCTCATTTATGTACAAGTTTCCCTGTGATTGATATCTTATTATTGATTATTAGCCTGTAAATAAGCATCTTGCTGCTGAAGAAATCCGGAATATATTCAATTGAATATGTCTGCGAAGGTTCCAGCTTTTTGTTAATAATAGTTGCTCGTTTAATACCTGCAATGTCATATATCTCAAGTCTTACATTCGCTTCTGATGGTATTTGCAGATCAAAGACCACTCTGTCCGTAAAGGGATTTGGATATGCATTCACACTTATCTTTTCCGTTATAATTTGATCGATACCTGTTTCCAGGAGGATCGTAAGTGTAGATGTTGTATAATCTATAGCATAGTTCTTATTGTCAAGAGTATTCTGCAAAATTGAATACTGTCCAACATCCTCCCCCGGAACACGTGACAGCTCCCCTGTGAATGAGATCGCTTCTCCGTTTGGAAGAATATAACCGGTTTCAGGGACCGAAGTAAAAGTTAAAGACGGATCAGGTGCCTTGTAGTCCTTCGATAGTGAATCAGCAATTACTTCCACCAGGAGTGGTGTGATTAACAGGCTATCTGATTCGTAAGTAAGATTGTAGTTTTCACTTAAGGCAACTGAGCCAATATTAATTGCATAATTGCCAACATTCTCCCCTGTGTCACGTTCAAGTTTGCCGCTGAAAGCATCGCCGGAAACAAGTTTCCCTGATGTGATTTTAAATGAAAATTCTGGATCAGTATCCCCATATACTTTTGTTTTGGAATCTGCCTTTATTATTATTCCAGCACTGGTAATACTCAGTTCACCACCAGTGAAGGTTATATCATAATTGCTGTTATTAAGAGATCCCATGTTTATAGCATACGGACCATCCGTAACTGTTTCACCTTTGTCTCTTGTTAATTCTCCTGAAAATGAAACCGCCAGCCCGTTATAGAGGATTGATCCATTCTCCGGGACGGAATTGAATGTCAATACCGGATCATCACTGCCATAAACCTTTGTCACATTGTCTGCTGTTACGCTTACAGGAAGTTTTGTTATGGTAAGGCTGTCTACTGTAAATGTGAGGTCGTAATTGTTACCGGCTGTCAAAGTGCCTGCTACAATTTCATATTTACCCACATCTTCACCAGTCTGCCGGTCCGGACTGCCGGAAAGCTTATCCGTGCCGAACAGGGTTCCCGATGAAATCTTGTATGTAAGCTCCGGATCCGATTCACCGTATACCTTTGTTTGGGCCTCGGCTGTAACAGTGAGAGGAGCTTTTGTTACGGTGAGGTCACCTGCTGTATACGAAAATTCATAATTGTTGTCCTCACCACCGGATAAGGTAATAGCATCAGAATAATTTCCCGCAGGGGTTGTAGCATCCACCAGTGTAACTGCTGAAGGCTTTGTATCGAGTACAGATAGGGAGTCTGAGTTTTTCCATCCGCTGTATTGGAATGTAAGGGTTGGAACAGGATCTCCAAAGACCTTTGTCTGATCATCTGCAGTAACAGTCAGAGTTGCTTTTGTTATTGTGAAATCGGCAGCCACATATGAGAGGTCATAATTGGAGGCAGCACCTCCGGACACTGTGATAGCTCCTTTCTGTGTTCCTGCCGGTGTTGTTGCTGTAACTGTTGTTCCGGCGACGGGCTTTGATGTCAGCACCGCTTCAGTGTCAGAGTTTTTAAAGCCTGAAATGGAGTATGTCAGGGCAGGATTAGCCTCGCCATATTCTTTTGTTTTGGCATCTGCAGTGACGGTGAGAGTTGCTTTTGTTACTGTAAAGTCACCTGGTGCATATGAGAATTCATAATTGTTGTCCTCACCACCGGATAAAGTAATAGCATCAGAATAATTTCCGGCAGGGGTTGTAGCATCCACCAGTGTACCTGCTGAGGGCTTTGTATCGAGTACAGATAGGGAGTCTGAGTTTTTCCATCCGCTGTATTGGAATGTAAGGGTTGGAACAGGATCTCCAAAGATCTTTGTCTGATCATCCGCAGTGACAGTGAGAGTTGCTTTTGTTACTGTAAAGTCACCTGATACATATGAGAATTCATAATTGTTGTCCTCACCACCGGATAAAGTAATAGCATCAGAATAGCTTCCTGCCGGTGTTGTTGCTGTAACTGTTGTTCCGGCGACGGGCTTTGATGTCAGCACCGCTTCAGTGTCAGAGTTTTTAAAGCCTGAAATGGAGTATGTCAGGGCAGGATTAGCCT
>JBJKPQ010000060.1:0-7935 GCA_046706305.1 Bacteroidales bacterium | reverse complement strand
ATATATATGTGCTGAAAATTTATTTTATTAATAATGAATCCGCTGTCTCCGCCTGTCAGTATTATTTTAAAATCAGCATGTTCTTTTTCAAACGTGCGAATATACTCATTTATTTCATATAATACTCCTGTAATCACTCCTGCCGTGATTGCATCTCTTGTATTACGCCCGGGAAAGGAAAAATCGGGGGAAGGAGCTATGAGAGGAAGTTTCTTTGTGAATTTATTGAGAGCTTTAAACCTCATCGTTATTCCGGGAGATATGTTTCCTCCCTTATATACTGAACCGGAGAGGTAATCAAAAGTCATAGCCGTTCCTGCATCAATTACAAGTATGTCTTTACCGGGGAAGTAACTATATGCTCCCGCCATAGCTGCTATCCTGTCAGTACCGAGAGAGCCGGGTGTTTCATAATCTATAATGAATGGGAAGCGGGATTTATGAGTCAGTATATGAACGAATGGGATATTTGGGAAAAACAGATCCGCTATATAGGGCGGGATATCCTTAACAGAAGAAAGAATAGCTTTATTAAGTCTGTATCCTGATAGTTTTTTCTCAATTTCTTCACAGCTCCATTCATTTATCCTGGCGACACTAACCATTTTGTTTCCTTTGTAGACAGCCAGCTTGGTACTTGTATTTCCTATATCAACTATAAGATTCATGCCGGATAATTATTTCACAAAGGTAATAAAAGGTTAATTAATGGAAGCTGAAAGTATTTCATTCAATACTTTTATTGCTGATTTTACAGATATTACATCCGATATTGTCAGGCTCAACCTGTTTCCTTTTTGTTTCATGTCCATCTTTCTGCGTTTCATATTTACATAATTCATCACAGAAATAAATACCTTACTCCTGTAAAAGGATGAGTCCTGGTCGGATACAAAATATGCTATCAGGAGATCATTTTTAAGAAGTATTTTCTCAATCCCTATACGCACAGCTACCCATTTCACCCTTACAATATCAAGCAAAGCTGCAGCAGGAAGCGGTAGTGGACCGAATCTGTCAGTAAGCCTTTTTTCAAAGTTTTCAAGCTCCACTTCAGATTCTATTTCATTGAGTTCTTTATATAATCTTATTCTTTCTGAAATATTGGAGACATATTCATCGGGGAACATAATTTCCAGGTCGGTATCAATTTGAAAATCTGCAACATAGCCTGTCTCCGGTTTGTTGTGTGCACTCACATTCAGCTGCTTGTTAACCTTTTCCGGCTGTCTGCTTAAATGTTCCGATTCTCTAAGTTCAGCCATCGCTTCATTGAGGATTCTCTGGTATGTCTCGAAGCCTACATCGGCTATAAATCCACTCTGTTCACCTCCCAGGAGGTTGCCTGAACCTCTTATGTCGAGATCCTGCATGGCAATATTGAATCCGCTGCCCAGCTCTGAAAACTCCTCTATTGCTTTAAGCCTGCGCCTTGCCTCATGTGTTAGTGTACTTAAGGGTGGTGCAAGAAGGTAACAAAATGCTTTCTTGTTTGAGCGGCCCACACGTCCTCTTAACTGGTGTAATTCCGATAAGCCGAAATGATGTGCATCGTTAATAAAAATAGTATTGGCATTTGGGATATCAAGGCCCGATTCAATTATAGTAGTGGCCAGTAGCACATCATAATCGCCCTGGATGAAATCATACATCACGTTTTCCACCAGCCGGCCTTCCATTTGCCCATGGACGATGGCAGTTTTGACATTCGGACAGATCCTGCTTATCTGGTCTCTTATCTGTTTTATATTATCAACCCTGTTATGGATAAAAAACACCTGCCCGTTTCTGGCTACTTCATATTCAATGCCTTCTTTTATAATCTCTTCATTATAACCGTGTAACTCTGTTACTATAGGCATACGGTTGGGAGGAGGTGTATTAATAACAGACAGATCGCGGGCGCCCATAAGAGAGAACTGAAGAGTGCGGGGTATCGGGGTGGCAGTCAGTGTGAGAGTATCTACGTTTGCCCGTATTTTTTTAAGCTTTTCCTTGACGGAAACGCCAAATCGTTGTTCTTCATCTACTACTAAAAGACCCAGGTCCCTGAACCTGACATCTTTGCCAGCCAGTTTATGGGTGCCAATTATGATATCTATCTTCCCTTCAGCCAGATCCTCAAGTATTTTTTTCTGTTCGGCAGGTTTCCTGTGCCTGCTTATGTATTCCACTGTACAGGGGAAGCCTTTTAGTCTTTCAGCAAAGGTCTTGTAATGTTGCAGGGCAAGAATTGTTGTAGGAACGAGTACAGCGGTCTGTTTGCTGTCAACGGCTGTTTTGAAGGCCGCTCTTATTGCAACTTCCGTTTTTCCGAATCCTACATCTCCGCATATAAGACGATCCATGGGGTGTTCCGCTTCCATATCTTCCTTTACTGCTACTGAGGCACTCATCTGGTCGGGTGTATCCTCATATATAAATGAGGCCTCAAGTTCACGTTGCAGGTATGAATCGGGAGAAAAAGCATAACCCGGCGACGACATTCTTTGCGCATAAAGCCGGATCAGGTCTTTGGCTATATCTTTTACCCTGGCTTTTGTTGTCTGTTTCAGTTTCTGCCAGGCTCCAGATCCCAATTTGTAAATCCGGGGTTCAGTGTTATCCTTTCCCTTGTACTTCGATATCCTGTAAAGGGAATGAATGCCTACATAAAGGATGTCGTTGTCTTTGTAAACGAGCTTAATCGCTTCCTGTATCTTGCCATTGACCTCAATCTTTTCAAGTCCGCCGAATTTACCAATACCATGGTCGATATGAACAACATAATCACCGGGGTTCAGGCCTGTAAGCTCTTTTACAGAAATACTTTCTTTACGTGTGAAATAGCCTTTTATCCTGAACTTATGATACCTGTCAAAAATCTGATGATCGGTATAAAGCGATATCTTAAGATCATTATCTGTGAATCCTCCATGCAGGTTCACAGGAAGAGTTTCGAAACTTACTTCCGGATTTATCTCTGCGAAAATATCCCTGAGTCTTTGTATCTGCGATTCACTTTCAGAAATAATATACGTTAAGTAGTCATTTGAATTATTTGAAATAAGTTTCTCGGATAACAGCTGGAAATTCTTATTAAAGACAGGCTGTGGTTCAGTATGAAACTCAAATATCTTTTCATTTTTGAAAATTTCATGACGGCCAATTTCGACTGTTCTGAATTTTTTGACATAATCGAAAAAACTGTTACCTGTCATAACAATTTCCTTTTTATCCCTTATCTGGCCTGCATCCTCCCTTTGGACAGTCTGTGAAAAAATGGAATTGATCTTATCCTTAATAAATGGTGCATCCTCTATCCAGATAAAAGAGGAGGGAGGAAGAAAATCAGTAAATGAATCTTTAATTTCTTCGATGGAAATATCCTGTATATTCGGAATAATTGCAACTTGTTTTAGTGTATCAACCGATAACTGGTCATCCGTATTAAACGATCTTATGGAATCGACTTCCTCTCCGAAAAAATCGATACGGTATGGCAGATCGGCCGAATAGGAAAAAACATCTGCTATACTTCCCCTTATTGCATATTGCCCGGGTTCATAGACAAAATCGGTACGTTCAAAATTATACTCATGAAGTATTTCTTCAAGAAATTCGAGAGAAAGCCTGTCACCCCGTGATATATTTAAAGTATTCTTCTTCAGGTTTCTCCTGCTGACCACCTTCTCCATAACAGATTCGGGATAAGTCACAATAATTCCTTTCCTCTTTCCAGTTGCAAGGTGATTCAGCACTTCTGTGCGTAGAACAATATTGGCCGGTTCGGTTTGTTCGTACTGAACAGATCGTTTGTATGTCGACGGGAAAAAGAACACAGAGTCGTCGCCCAGTAGCGAAACAAGATCATTATAAAAATATGCAGCATCTTCTTTTTCTGGCAATATGGCAACATGAGTTGTCTGGGTCGCGCCGTATACAATTGATAACAATATGGCTTTTGATGAACCTGTCAGCCCCTCAAGTCCGATTGCCGATGTTTTATCATCATTAACAGCATCAATTAGGTCCGGTACGACGGGGTGATTTTTGAAGTATTCCGTTATCTGATTATATCTCATCTGTAATAATTCGCCGGCAAATTTACAAAAACGAAATTTATTTGAGATGTACCTGCAAGGAATTGCTATGAATTTCAGAAATACTAATTTTAACAAAAATTTCTGATCATGGACCCCGCATGGTAAATTAAAGGAAAATGAAAGTGGAGACAATGCGGGCTTAAGATGACCTTTAATTTCAAATACTATACAAATGAAGGTTTACAAGTTTGGAGGTGCATCAGTTAAGGATGCTGCAGGTATAAGGAATCTTACAGATATTGTTTCAGCGGAACCCGGCAACCTGGTTGTGGTAGTATCGGCCTTTGGTAAAACAACAAACGCACTGGAGACTGTTCTGGGAATGTGGTTGAAAGACGAAAAGGAACACATCTCCCTGCTTAATGAAATATACGAAAGACATTTGTCCGTTGTAAATGATCTGTTCGGTGATAATGCAGAAATACATACTACTATAGATAATTCCTTCCGGCAACTTAAGGATTATCTTTTAAACGGCGGCAAAGGGAGATATGATTTTGAGTATGATCAGATTGTATCTTTTGGCGAGATATGGTCCACAATAATAGTATCCGAATACCTTGGAAAACAAGGAAACTCTGTTGGCTGGATCGATATCAGGAAATATCTTATTACCGATGAGAGGCACAGGGATGCAAATGTTCTTTGGAACGATACAGAAAGTAATATAAAAAGGATCATCGATTTTGATAATAAAAGAGTATTTGTTGCCCAGGGATTCATTGGCGGAACAAGAGATGGACAGACAACTACCCTGGGCAGGGAAGGATCAGATTATTCGGCAGCCATATTTGGCAATATACTTGAGGCAGAAAGTGTGGTTGTGTGGAAGGATGTGCCGGGTGTTCTGAATGCCGATCCGAAATGGTACCACGATGCAAGGAAACTTGATGAGATGTCGTATAAAGAAGCCGTAGAGATGACATTTTCAGGTGCCAAGGTAATTCATCCCAAAACAATTAAACCATTACATAACAAATCTATTCCTCTCTATGTCCGTTCTTTCCTGTCCCCGGGCGAAGAAGGTACATTAATTTCAGCCAATCCTGTAATAAAGGAAACCTTACCTGTATTTATTAAAAAGGAGGACCAGATATTATTGTCTTTGCTGCCCGTGGATTTTTCCTTTGTGATGGGAGATAACCTCAGCATGATATTTAACTTTTTCATTACTCATGGTATTAAGGTCAACCTGGTTGAAGCAAGTGCTGTCAGTCTGGATGTGTGTGTGGATGATGAAAGGGCAAAGGTAAGCGAGTTGATAGAAGATCTGAAGCCTTCATTTTCAACTATTTATAATGAAAATGTAGAAATGTTGTCGGTACGGCATTATGACAGGGATTCCCTGAGGAAGGTGAGTGAAGGCAGGGAGATATTACTTGAGCAAAGGACAAGGAGTACTGTCAGATATGTTGTAAGAAAAATCTGAGAACATCGTTGAAGTTAAGTTACCTCAGAAAATCGAGCTTCTGCCCCCTGAATACGTTATTGAGATTTCCATCATCCCAGACAATGGTTCCGTTTACAATCGTTTTTACTATTGTTGAGGAAAATGTTGTGCCTTCCAGCGGTGACCATCCGCATTTATATAATATGTTGTCACTGGTTACTGTGTAGGGGCGCGCAGGATCAATAAGACACAGATCGGCTTTGTACCCTTCCCTTATAAAGCCCCTGTTGTTTATATTGAAGAGCTTTGCCGGATTATGACACATAAGTTCTACTATCTTTTCTATACTTACAATTTTCTTGTGCCAAAGCTCCAGCATCGCCTGGAGTGAGTGTTGAATAAAAGGTCCGCCTGAAGGAGCTTTGAAGTAACTGTTTTTCTTTTCCCGGAGAGTATGTGGAGCATGATCGGTTGCTATAACATCAATTGTATTGTTGCTGATAGCTTTCCGCAGAGCTGCCCTGTCGTATGGAGTTTTAACTGCCGGATTCCATTTTACAAGGGTCCCAAGCTCATCATAAGCCGATTCTTCGAACCACAGATGATGAACACAAACTTCGGCCGTTATTCTTTTTTCTTCAAGCGGAATATCATTCCTGAAAAGTTTAAGCTCATCAACGGTTGAGAGGTGAAGTATATGAAGCCGGGTATTGTATTCCCTTGCTAGATTAACAGCATGAAAGGATGAGGTATAGCAGGCTTCCCTACTCCTTATCATAGGATGCATGCTTACGGGTACATTATCCCCGTATTTCTTCCTGTAGAATTCTGAATTCTTTCTTATGATACCTTCATCTTCACAGTGAGCTGCGATGGGAATTGTTGCCCTGGCAAAGAGTTCACGGAGAGCACTCTCCTGATCGACGAGCATATTTCCGGTAGATGATCCCATAAACAGCTTTATACCGCAAACCTGGGCAGGATCGGCATGCAATATTTCATCGATGTTTTTATTGGTTGCTCCCAGGTAAAAAGAATAATTTGCATAAGATTGTTCCGAAGCTTTCCTGAACTTTTCTTCAAGGAGATGAAGTGTTGTTGTATGTGGTTTTGTATTCGGCATATCCATAAACGATGTTATTCCTCCTGCTACTGCGGCAGCAGATTCAGAATGAATATCTGCTTTATGGGTGAGGCCGGGATCCCTGAAATGCACATGATCATCAATTATACCAGGTATAAGTATCAGGTTGGTAGCATCTATAACAATTGTATCCCGGGGTATTCTGGTTGAATCTGTATTACCGGCTGCAATGATGTATTCATCTTTTATGAGGACATCTCCCCTGAAATCACGACCCTCATTAATTATCCTTGCATTTTTTATATGTATTGAACTCATAGTCTTTTGTTTGTCCTGCGGTCCTGCGGTCCTGCGGTCATGCGGTCATGCGGTCATGCGGTCATGCGGTCAGTCAGACGTTTACACTGATTTGTAATCGCGTTGCAACAATCTCCTTCATAACATCGTACCTGCGTCCTATATCCTCCTGTACCTTATAAACATGCTTCTGAGTTTCATTCTCAGAACACCCCAGAGGGCCTCATTGAAAATGCCGCCGGTCATTTTTGAAGATCCAAGTCTGCGGTCTGTGAAAATAATAGGTATCTCAACAATCTTATATCCCAGTTTCCATGCTATGAATTTCATTTCGATCTGGAATCCGTAACCCTTCGATTTAATCTGTTCGGGTCTGATATTTTCAAGAACCTCTCTTTTATAGCATTTGAATCCGGCTGTTGTATCCTTTATGTTCATGCCTGTAATGGTTCTGACATAAATAGAAGCAAAATAAGACATCAGCACCCTTGAGAGAGGCCAGTTAACAACATTAACACCACTTATATACCTTGATCCGATAGCCAGGTCGGCTCCCTTGTTATGGCATTCA
The DNA here is from genome assembly GCA_046706305.1 of Bacteroidales bacterium. GTDB lineage: Bacteria > Bacteroidota > Bacteroidia > Bacteroidales > VadinHA17 > LD21. The sequence continues at coordinate 508 of JBJKPQ010000060.1, read as the reverse complement.
TCATACAGTCTCAGCAAATCATTCGGATCGTGGGAGAAGTCAGCATCCATCTCGTATACATAAGTGTAATCATTTTCAATAGCCCATTTAAAACCTGTTATATAGGCTGTGCCGAGTCCGAGTTTTTCCGGTCTTTCTATAAGATATAGGTTAGGGTATTTTTTCTGCAGAGATTTTATTATATCGGCTGTTCCGTCCGGAGAATTATCATCAATAATAAGTATGTCGAATTGCACTGGTAAGGTGAAGATCGTTTTTATGATTGATTCAATATTTTCCTTTTCCCTGTAAGTTGGTATTATTACAATGTTCGACATATCGCATAAATATTTACGAAAGTAGTACTTTTAATGAGACTTGCACAAAGGCTCCGGTTTTATTTCCAAAATATTTCGAAAATTTATTTCAAAATCTTTGCAGGAAATAATTGAAGCATTATCTTTGTCGTCCCAAAAGATAACAGGGTATCCTGATAAGGGTACCAGGAATTGAAGGGGCGCTTCCGGGC
>JBJKPQ010000059.1:0-8545 GCA_046706305.1 Bacteroidales bacterium | reverse complement strand
ACTGAAGAGAATAGTTGATCGCATGACCGTAAGCCTGCGTGGAAATACAATAAGGATGGCATTTGAAGAAGGACTGACTGAACTTATCGATATACTGGCAGGAACAGGAAAGACAAAATCGCCGGGCAACGAATTGTCGAACGAAATAATAGAGGAGGAGGGAGTATGAAAAGGAGTATTCTTTTATCTGTCTTTTTTTATCTTGTTACGGTACTGTCTTTTGGCGGGGCGATTGATGTACCATATCTAACAGGGCGGGTGAATGACGATGCGCAGATATTGTCGGGTAACACGATAAACACCCTGGGTGAACTTCTAAAACAACATGAGGATAAGACATCCAACCAGGTTGTTGTACTGACAATATCTTCACTTGAAGGAGAGAACATCGAAGATTTCTCCAACAGGGTTTTCAATGAGTGGAAGCTTGGGCAGAAAGGGAAAGACAACGGGATACTGATAGTCGTAGTACCCGGTGAGAGAAAGATGAGGATTGAGGTGGGTTACGGTTTGGAGAGTGTCCTTCCCGACATCCTGGCCGGCAGGATCATACGTAATGTTATGGCACCTATGTTCAGGCAGGGTGACTATGATGGTGGCATTACACAAGGAGCCATGGCAGTAATTGATGTTCTTGAAGGCAGGAGCATCGCAGACGATCAGGAAAATGAAGTGTTGCCGCAGGAATCCGGGAGCTCCGATCTTTCCGGTCTTGAGCCTGATATGCCTGTCACCACGCGTATACTAATAGGAGCTTTTATTTTTGGCATACTTGGCTTGTTTACTGTTCTTGGCATAATGACTCCCGGGTTCGGGTGGTTTCTATACCTGTTTCTTATCCCGTTCTGGGCAATGTTTCCGATAATGGTTCTTGGTACAAAGGGTGCACTGGTTTGCTTTATCATTTATATGGTTGTTTACCCCGCTGCCAAACTCTTTCTTAAGAACACTGAATGGTACAAAAAAGCTAAAAAAGACCTGAAAACAAAAGGTAAGGCCTCAATTGGCGGATTTGTTTTCTCATCAGGCGGTTCCGGAAGCTCGTGGAGTTCAGGCGGCGGATCATCAGGAGGCTTTTCGGGCGGCGGAGGCTCTTCAGGCGGAGGTGGTGCATCCGGCGGATGGTAGCCATCTTCAGGAGTGTCCCCCGACAATTATTCTCATTATACGCAGGTTAAGTACGATAAACCGCCAGGCCTGCCATATCAGGTTACGGCGCCAGAAAAGAGTGGCCTTTGTCGGGAGCGGAGGATAGGATTCATCGTAGTATGCTCTTACAATATTCTTTGCCATGATATTTTGTTTTTACTTAGTTAAATAGAATTATTCCGGTAATAGCCACCAGAATGGATATCCTTTTGCTTTATGCAGGAACATATAATGCAGGAAAAGCTTAATCCAGTGTCCGGCCAAACCGGCTTCTCCCACGGTATAAGTAATATCTCTTCCCCACTGAGGATATTTTTGCCAATCGGGAACAATCGGAAAGACTGTCATTGTTGCAGCATTACCTTTTATCATACCGTAACCGGCAGAGACAACACAAGCAGCACCCATCTTACCCATTGAAGCTTTATGACGGGGAGTATCTCTCCCCGATTTAATTCTTTCCGACAGGTTTAGAGCTACAATTTTACCGATAACACCTGAAGGCATCCCTGTTCTTGGAGGGGCAGGTGTGATGAGTGTCCCATTTGTGCTCTTCATGGGTTTGGAGATCTGGTGAGGCGGTGCAAAGGCAATGCCTGTAGCATATATATCAGGGTACAGGGGATTTTGATATACGGACGGCCAGTCATCCACCGACCATTCTTCAAAATCTTTTGGTGTATAATCGGCATCAACTTTCATGAATCCCCCGGCATTGAAAAGCTGTAATGTAATATCTTCACCTGTCTTGCTGAAAGCTTTAAGTCCGGCACCTGAAAAAGCAGGAATGAGCATTGCAAAATCAAAGCCGGTAGATTTAAATTCACCATCAAGTGTTTCATAATGGGCTATACCTTTCTCAACACTTTTAACACCTGCTCTCTTAATCCATTTTATGCCATATTCTGCAAAAATTGATTCGCTGAATACTTTAGTTGGTGTTATGTAGCCTCCCCTTTTTATAAAAGCGCCACCCATGCCAAAATCGCCCAGTTCGTACTCATTTGTAATATAGGTAATTTCAGCATTAGCGGAAAGCCCTTCTTCCTTTATCCGGTGGGCAACATTGAGCGTATATTCGAAGGCAGCTCCCTGGCATGTGGCGGCAGGATGACCGGTGCCGATCAAAAAGCGGAGTTTCTCACCCTTCTTCATTCTTTCAATACAGTCCTGAAGAGCAGCCCATGTTGAGGCAGCATGGTCGTAAGAACAAACAGAATGGGTATATTTGCCAGGGCCCAGGCCCTCCGTAGCAGCAAAATTAAGTGAGGGTCCGGTAGAATTGACAAGATAGTCATATTCAATATTCTCTTTCCTCCCTGAATTATTCTCATCGGTATATTCGATTTCAACAAACGGCTTTTCAATCCCTGCACTTCCCCCTGGCCATATAGCTTTAGCCTTCGCCTGACGGAAGTCGATACCCCAGCGGTCGTATACTTTTTTTAGCTTAAAACGAACCTGGTCTGGCGACATCTTACCTACCCCCACCCAGATATTGGAGGGTATCCACTGGTACCAGGCGGAAGGGCTGACTACTATAACGTCATGTTTCCTTCCAAGCTTCCTTTTTAGAAAAGCTGCCGCGGTATGCCCCGATATCCCGGCACCCAGAATGAGAACTCTTGCCATGTTATTTCAGATTTGGAACTACAGAAATATCTTTCAGAACACCTGATTCACAAAATACTAAAGCATAAGATAAATAAAATTTATTTATTATTCAATGAGTTTTAAACTGAACTGTCAGACATTAAGCATCTCACATGTACAATTATTAATAAACAGAATGGCAACCAGATTGTTATCCGGTAAATGCATTGATCAGGGATTTCTTTTTATACTACATATAAAACAATAAAACAGCGAAATGATGGGAAAGATAAAAAATGTACTTTTAAACGGGGTCTTCGATAACAGGTCTTTACTTATCAGGCTGGTTGTGGGTCTGATTTTTTTATCCGAAGGTATACAGAAATTCCTTTTTCCGGAAACACTTGGCACCGGCAGGTTCCTGAAGATAGGCTTTGAAGAGGCTGCCTTCTGGGCTTATTTTACCGCTGTTTTTGAAATATTATGCGGAGTGTTTATACTTGCAGGTTTTATTACGAGACTTGCTTCTGTTCCTCTTATGATTATTATGATTACTGCTTTTATTACGACCAAGGTACCTATACTGATCAATAAAGGTTTCTGGGCCATGGCGCATGAATACCGGACCGATTTTGCCCTGACTGTTCTTCTTGTTTACCTTATCATATATGGCAGTGGACGATTTTCTGTTGATGCGGTTTTAAATGCCGGGCAGAAGAGATAAAAGGGTTTTTAATATTGAAATAATATTGATGTTATTTTGCTCTCATGTACTGTACCGGCCATTTAATATCGTCGCCAAGTGATTTTGCGGCATCGAGTGCAAAATATGGGTTTCTGAGCAGCTCCCTGGCAAGAAAGATCAGGTCTGCTTTTCCTTCCTGTAAAATTGTTTCGGCCTGGGCAGGATCAGTTATCATGCCTACGGCTCCCGACATTATCCCGGTCTTCCTGACAGCTTCAGAAAAGGGGACCTGGTATCCTGGGCCAACTGGTATCTTTGCATAGTGGATATTACCTCCTGATGAGCAATCGACCAGATCGGTTCCGGTTTCTTTAAGAACACCAGCCAGTGCTACACTTTCCTCAGGAGACCATCCTCCTTCCACCCAATCGGTAGAGGATATACGAACGAAGAGCGGATTTCCTTCAGGCATAACATCCCTGACTGTTTCTGTAACTTCTTTTAAAAGCCTTATGCGGTTATCAAAAACACCCCCGTAAATATCGGATCTTTTGTTACTGAGAGGAGACAGGAATTCGTGCAACAGGTAACCGTGGGCCGCATGAATTTCTATTATGTCAAATCCGGCTTCAAGTGCTCTCATTGTTGCATCTTTAAAATCGGAGACTATTTTTTTTAAACCGTCGGAGTTTATTGTCTGTGGTGTCCTGTCATCATCATAAAAAGGAATATCGGAAGGAGCCACGGTCAGCCACCCGCCCTTGTTAAGACCTAGTTGCTTTCCCCCGTCCCATGGGGCTGCACAGGATGCCTTCCTTCCTGCATGAGCAAGCTGTATCCCGGCCCTGGCTCCTCTTTCATGTATAAAATCGACAATACGTTTAAATCCGCTTATATGTTCATCTTTCCAGATACCGGCATCCCGCGGAGATATCCTTCCCTCAGGGCAAACTGCAGTAGCCTCTGTCATTATAAGTCCTGTACCACCTGCAGCCCTTGTTCCGAGATGAACCAGATGCCAGTCATTTACATAGCCGTCATTAGATGAATACTGGCACATAGACGACATAACAATCCGGTTATTAAGGGTTATGTTTCTGATTTTTAATGGAGAAAAAAGTTTTGACATGATTCTGTCGCTTATATTTGATTAAAAAATAATTAAACTGTCAGATTAAGGAGGTTTCAGAGCTCAATACCTACCGGGCAGTGATCAGATCCCAATATATCATCAAGGATAAATGCTTCTTTAACTGAAGGGAGTAAGGATTCACTGACAAGAAAATAATCGATTCTCCAGCCTATGTTCTTGTTTCTTGCCCCGGCCCTGTAACTCCACCAGGAGTATTTATCGGTAGCACCGGGATAAAAGTGGCGGAAAGTATCTGCCAGGCCTCCTTTTGTAAGCCTGTCCATCCCGTCTATTTCTTCCTGCATGTAGCCTGCAGCTTTATTATAATTGGCTGCCGGACGTGCGAGGTCTATTTTGGTATGTGCTACGTTAAAATCACCGCATACAATGACAGGTTTTTGCTTTTCAAGGTTTTTGAGATAGTTGAAAAAGTCAATATCCCACTCCTGCCTGTAGTCAAGCCTTTTCAGTTCGGCGCCTGAATTCGGGACATAAACATTTACAAGGAAAAAATCTTTGAACCCGAGACATAATACCCGGCCTTCATTATCGTGCTGGCACACATTTATGCCTCTTGTAACAGACACAGGTTCTATTTTAGTTAATACAGCTGTTCCTGAGTAGCCTGGTTTTTTTGCAGCACTGGCATAAACGGTGTACCCGTCAATAAGGCCGACTACGCTGTTTACCTGCAACTCATCAGCCTTTGTTTCCTGAAGGCACAGGATATCAGGATCCATAAGCTTAAGGTCATCATAAAAATTCTTTTTGGCTACAGCACGTATTCCGTTTACATTCCAGGATATCAGTTTCATTCAGGATATTTTTTATAGTTATTAATTATTAAGATGACATATTGCTGTTGATATAATCCATAGCTTCCAGGTTTACTGCATTGAGGGCCAGAAGAATGTCCTTAAAGAAATAAATCAGCGACATTAGTAGTGACAGAATGGATATGAAGAACAGGGAGTATCCTATTATCATAAGGTCTGTTCCTGTAAGGTTCATAATAAAAAGCATGGGAATAATAAGACAGCTTGCAATCATTCCTGTAAGGAGCCAGGCTATTGAGTATTTCAGGAACCTTCCTCTTTTCATCAGGACCTGCACCTGGTCCTTTTTGATCTTTTCTTTTAATACACCGGGAGCATCAAGCTCCGCAACAAGATGCCTTGTCCTGTCCACTATCCTTCCAAGTCTGTTAGTGACGGTTAACAGCAATAAGCCTACTCCTGAGATCATTGCCACGGGAGTGATGCAGGCCTGCAGAAATTTTATGAACACAGATGATGGTTCCATGTGAAAGTATTATTTGCTTCCCGGAAGGGATGTTTATTACAAATATAGTTTGATTAAGTAACGGTCACCTATGATAATTTTCTTAAAACACTGCTAATCCCGTTATGCCCGGAAAATATTATTAACAAACGAATACCCAAAATGGATCACCATAAATAATAATTTACCTTATTCAGAAAGCCTCCATTATACTGTTTCTGTAGTGCTTCCGGGGGGATAAAGTAAAGTTAAACAATTAAGTTCAATATCCGAATAAATAAACAGGAACCATGAAAGGATCATGGTTCCCGCAATCTGATTTAAAAATATTCAGTATATGGATGGAACAAGGCGCAGCTACTATATTACAATAACTGCTCAGGTATACTATTTATATACATATTTAATGTTCCCGTTTTTGCTCACCGGATAACCAAGGGTATTATACTGGTAGTAGTTTTCAGTTATCTGTACATTATCATTTCCTTCACCAGCCCTTGCATACATAGTATAAGTTTCTTTTACAATATTATTAGGGTTTGAATAAAGACCCGGAAGTGCTGTACGGCTTACTGTTTTGAAGGGATTTATACCGCTGTCGTATTCATAGACCTTAGAAACGCTCAACTCGGCTACTCCGGAAACAACATTGTAGAGATATTCCTCGGTAAGATTCCCTTTATTGTCGTAAACATAACTTATATAACCCGTTTCGGTGTCACCCCATCTGAGAATTTCCCGGCTGATCCTGTTATCCCCGTTGTATGTGAATTCTGACGATTGAGGGATTCCGGCTACAGGCTTGTAGGTCGATTTTGCCAGCTGCCCGGCGGAGTTATAATTATAAACAAGGGTCCCGCTTTTATTTGAGTTGTCGGGAGTAACCCAAGTTGTTTGATTCAGGGCAGAATCTGCGACCTGGAGGTCTGCACTCAGGATATTAAAATTAACATAATAATCAGTAGACGACAATTGGTCCATATTGTTATAATGGTTCACAGAAAGGTCGTATTTACTTTTTTCTTCACCGATAAGATCGGTGGCATTATATGAATATTCATTTACCGGTGTGCCGTTGTCAAGTATCTGGCTTAACATGGTGCTTTCCGGTTTGGTGCTGATATCAGCAATTGGATCTTCTTTTGTACATGACGTAATCATTGCAAGTATCAGCAAGCCGGCTGAAATATAATTTAGTTTCATGTGTCAAAAATTTTAATTTAAGTTTATTCTCCTATTCCTCTTCCACATATTGTCATTCTTATTTATAATCAACTCAGTTTTTATTATGTGGATTTCACGTAATTCTCCCATCAGTTGTCATCATCTAACTCTTAATTAACTCACTTTAAATCGGACAACTGTAAATGTTTCATTTATTAATTTGTATTCTTTTTAACAGGTTCTGGTTTCATAAATCAGGTTCAGTACACTATAATTTTTTGTAATGCCATCTGGACACCCTGCGACAACACTATGACATTATAAACGCCATTGTTCAGGTTGATCGGGAACCAAATACTGGATATTCCCGGTTCAAGAGTTTTTTCAACATACATATTCCCGCGCATATCCAGGATCCTTAGTACCTGCGGTGCTACCGGTGTTCCTGTATAACTGAAGGCTATATCAATAATATTATGGACAGGGTTTGATCCAATGGTCATTTTTATGCTTAATGATGCAGGCGGAGGATTTACGGGAAGGACCCCGTTTGTCACCGCTGAACCGGAAAAACCGGCTGCTATTCCCCCCGCAGGAGTCTGAAGCGGATTGACAGATGGCTTTGCATATGCAACCGTAACAACATCACCTGCAACTACTGCACTTGAAAGGGTAAGATATACCTTGGTTCCTGATACAGAAACGGAATTAACAGACCTGGCAGCAGAATTTACTTTTACAGAGAAGCTTGATGCAGCAGGAACAATACTGGCAAGTGTCAGATCGTATGTCATTACAAGCTGTGCCGGGGTTGAGTTGTCTATTGCGGATTTCTGGTATACCGGTATTTCAACAACCGGTGCCGGGGCTGAAGTCCCTGAATCGTATATTCCCACATTTGGCGGATCTCCAACAGCATTCCCGGCATAATCAGTTGTCAGCCCGGGAATTTTTATTCCGGTCCCTAGAGCAGGAGAACCTGCCTGCAGGTGGTAATCTGTTGATGAAACGAATAAAGGATTTGCAGGTGTCAGATTATCATTTACAAAGGGGGACGATGGTGTTTTACCGAACAGAACAGTGTTGGACCCGTTATTATAGAAAAGGTTATTCTGGATATAGGTGCCACTTATTGAGCCACTGGCATTCACATATAAAGGATTATTTACAAATCCTTCAATTATATTGTTCCTGGCTGTTATATTGGAAGCATTGCCTGCGAAGTTATAATAGATAGCAAAGCTTGAAGGGTTGGGAGCATTGGCAAGAATGACATTGTTGTCAATCTGTATGTTATTAAAAGTAACTGGTCCCGAGCCTCCTAAAACTACTGCATCACCTCCGTCTGACGGAAGAGTCTGTATACCTGTGATAATATTGTAGTCGATATGTATGTCTTCAACAACATCTCCGCTGATCGGGTAGGTAACAACGGCTTTACTCATGTTCGTAAAGTGGTTGTTATAAATGTATGTTCCACCCATTATGTTTCTTTCAAGATATATTCCGTTTTCTTCACGTGAACGCAGGGAAGACTGCCC
>JBJKPQ010000058.1:0-3589 GCA_046706305.1 Bacteroidales bacterium | reverse complement strand
GGTATATTACCTGCGAAACATTTAAGATATGTCTACCTGAAATATTTCCTGTAGTTGTCAATAAAATTACCTATTTCCTCAACCGGAAGCTTTTTTGCTATTATCTTTTTATTCTTGTCGAGAATATAAACTGTAGGAGTAGACTGCACGTTGTAGTAATAATCAAAATGTGAACTGCGCTGCGGATCCCAGCCATTTATCCACGTGAGCTTGTTATCTTCAATATATTTTGTCCATTTGGCCTTGTCGTCAGTTGTGCAAACCGCAAAAACCTCTACCGTATAGTCCTTGGGTGTATCATAGTATTCCTTGAGTTTTGGAGTTTCTACCTGGCAATGACCACAATCCGGCTCCCAGAAATACAAAATGGTAAAATCTTTGTCTATATCATAAAGTGATACAAAGATACCGCGGTAGGAGTCCATCACAAGATTAGTAGCTTTTTTACCAATAAGATTGGGACGGATCATGTCTATCTGCTTTTTTAGGTCTCTTTTAAACTCATCCGATACCCAGTCGGCCTTGCCCGACAGGTAAATATCGTCGGCAATTTTAACCATAACTGCATCCTGCCCCATAATCTGGCTTTCCCTGAAATGATTGAAAAGGTATACGGACACATATTGAAAAATCTTGTAATCACCCTGTACTTTTTTAATGAGCTTATCAATCTCCTTGTTAATTGTATCCGGAGATTGTATCAGAACGTTGGTGAAGAATGAATTGAGACGGGAATAGAGTAAAGGAGTTCTTAGCAGCCGTTCATCCGTAAGGTCTATATTATCGAAATAGTGGTTTTTATTATAGTTGTAGGTCCATACCCATTTAACTGAATCGGGATTGGCAGTGCCTGGAGGCGGGGTATAATCAGGAACATCTACAGGCAGTAATGCTTTTACAAGTTCTGCAAGAAGAGTATTCGGATTAGCGCTTATAACACTCTTCAGGTAATTTTTCATTTTGTCTTCCTGGCCTTTTTGCAGTGGTCTGAGTATCATTATTGAGTCGGCATTCTTGAGATTATTACGCATCCTTGCGGAAATAGCCGAAGCTTCTTTCTGGAGATCGCCCCATTTCCTCTGGTAATCGAGGAATGCTGAGTTTTCATCAGACCCCTTGTACTTTAGCGTGCCTAAAAAATCATCGTAACTGCATTCCAGGTCAAAATCCTGATCATCAGGCATAATCATTTCAAAATACTTCCTGCCGGGAAGCACTAACATATAGATTCCCTCCGGATTAGCTTCCTTGCCTTCAAAAAATCCATGTCCGTTTTGATCCAGCTTTAAAGTGTCTTTTATATATTGCTTGTCACCAAAATGATAGGCAAGGTAAACAGTTGAATCACCGATACCGTGAACAGTAATTCCGATCCTGTATCCGTTTGCTGTTTGGCCTGATAACCAGGCTGGAAGAATAAGGAAGAAAAGAAATAAGTATTTTTTCATTTAAAAGTCCGAATAAATTGACACATGCAAAATTAACTAATGCTTTATCTTTGTCAAACTATGTTAACTTAATATTAAGAAAATATATTGTACATTTGATTTAATAAGCCTGCTATAATATGGAGATATCTTTACTCATTCCTGTATTTAACTATGATATTGTTGCACTGGTGCATAGCATGAAGGGTGCACTTGACAAGGTGCAGGAATTTAAGGAGATTGTTATTGGAGATGATGGTTCATCAGCGGAATTCAAGGAAAAATATCGTTCACTTGAAGGTGATGGAGTAAGGGTTATTTCTTCTCCTAAGAATATAGGCCGTGCAGCCATCCGCAACAGGCTTGCTCTTGAAGCCAGTGGAGATCATTTCCTTTTTATAGATGCGGATACAATGATGACAGGTACGGCTGAAGCTTATTTCCGTAAATGGCTTCCTTATATAACAAAATCAAAAGTTATATGTGGTGGTTCTCTATATCATGAAAGTCCACCGGGTGATCCTGATAAACTCCTGAGGTGGAAATACGGACGTCACAGGGAACAAAGGAGTGCCTCTGACAGGAATAAAAATCCTCATTCAGGTTTTTCCACATTTAATGTTATGATAGAAAAATCTGTCTTCTCAAAGATCCGTTTTGATGAAGAACTTAAGCAATACGGGCATGAGGATACATTAATGGGCTACCAGCTTAAAAAAGCGGGTATTGATATTCTTCATATCGACAACGGGCTCCTCCATGAAGGGCTGGAATCAAACAAGGATTTTCTGAATAAGACTAAACTGGGCATCGAAAACCTGAGTATGCTCTATGATAAAGTGACCGACAAAAAGACTTTTGCCGAAACGGTAAAAATAATCAGGACATACAATACTCTTCATTTTTTCAAGCTTGCATTTGTGCTTGCCGGGATATTCATAAAATACAGGGACAGGATGGAGATCAGACTTGATTCAAAAAAGATATCTCTCAGACTGTTCGATTTTTACAAGATTTGTATGTTTTGTACCTATCGTGCAATACATCGTAAAAAGAATATATTGCCGGTTTTTTAATGTTTTTTTGCGAAGCAATCTCCGTAGATATCTTTAGCTGGCTATTCGTACGGGAGAATATTACAGGGTGGAAACAGTTAAATATCTACTCTTATCAATTCAACATTGCCATCAGGTCTTCTTTCTGCCTTTAGGATAAAATTGAATTTATCAACCATGGTACACAGGAAGAAATCACTGGGGGGCGAAAAATCGATGTTTTCAGGCATAAAGAAGCGCTTTCCTTCATGTTCTCTGAGACTTTCAATTCTGCTTTTTACATCAGGAACTGTGCCATTTATATAATCTGATATCAGTTCGGCGCAAAAAAGATCTTCCCCGGCAGATTGTTCCGCCCTGTACCCCATAGCAACCAGCGATACTATATCTGGATTAATATGGTGGATATACCTGGCAATCGCATTGCTGTTTACAAGGCTTCCGGTTATGACCTGGTTGGCCGGTGCAGCATTTACAAGCCCCTGTGTGCCGGCAGTAGTTGTATGAATAAATATTTTGCCATGAAGATCTGCTTTTATTATTTCAGTAGGGCTGTTACCAAAATCGAATCCCTTTATCTTCTTTTCATTGCGTTCGCCTGCCAGTACAGCATTGCTATATTGTTTTTTGAGTTCAAAAGCCTCATCAGCACCTGCTGTGGCAATAACCCTTGCTGCTCCTGAGTCGAAGGCATAACACTCTACTGAGAAGGCCCTGAAAACATCAATTATAACAGTCAGTCCTCTTGCTTTTTTTGCTCCATCTACAAATTCTAGAATCTCTATCTCCATCGCAAACAAATTTAAAGCGTGAAAATAGCAATAAATTTTATTTAAGGTATTTTGTATATTTGAGACAGGCTAATTTCTGTTGATATATTTTCTTGAAAATAAAATAAATATAAAACCATGGCAAATCCTGTCATCTGGGCGCTTGAAAAGATTAAAAGTCTGAATGAGCTTATTTGGCGAACGCCTATGTCGGAGATATCTAAAGGGAAGATCTTTTTATTCAGGCAATTGAGGATCATTGTACTGGCCGCCAAGGGCTTTGCCAATGATAAGGTTCAATTAAGGGCCTCGGCCCTGACATTTTACTCCCTGCTCT
>JBJKPQ010000057.1:0-2566 GCA_046706305.1 Bacteroidales bacterium | reverse complement strand
ATAACAGGTTGAAGATATGTATATGTACTAACAACGGTAGGACTTAATTTCCTTAACCCAAAAGTTAAAAGCAGATATCCAAGATAAGTGGAACCAATTACAACAAAAGCTATTGCCATCCAGCCGGTTAATGGAATTACCGACCAATCCATAGTACTCCATTGTGTATATCCGGAAGGTATATTTGTAAACATACCAAAAAAGAAAGTCCATTTCATTACAGTTACCGGGTGATATTTTTCAAGCATCCGTTTGATTATGACTGTATAAAAGGCCCAGCTGATGGTGTTTACAAGGGTATAAAGATCCCCGAGGAAGGTCGAATTTGATATATCCGGCATCCCGTTCTGCAGAATAAGCAAAAGAACACCACTAAGACCCAGTGCCAGCCCGCTGCCTTTAAGCAAAGTGATCCTTTCATGCAGTATAACAGCAGCAAATACAAAAGCAAAGATCGGGTTTGTCGACAGTATCACGGAAGAATTGACAGGAGTGGTAAGATCGAGACCAACAAGGAATAGTGTCTGGTTAATCACAACACCAAAAAATGAAAAGAAAAAAAGGAGTAGAAGATCCTTCTTTTTAACTGGATCCCTTGGAAGAAACAAACCTGTCACCCAAAATAGAAATGTCGCCACAAAACTTCTCAGTGATACCAGGGCAAAAGGCTTGATATAATCAGGCATCACAGCCTTGGCAATGGAAAAATTGAGCCCATATATAATATTAGCTCCAAGAAGAGACAGATGAGCACGTGTTTTTTCTGGGTTTCTGGCCATATGGGAAATTTGAGCCGCAAAAATATAAAAAGCATCAATACTTACAAACTACAAATGAACAGATAAATGGTTCACCAAGAACTCTTTTTTAATGTTTGTTTCATTATCTACAAAACCTTTCCTAAATATGGATATATTTGAAAAAACATCGATATGAAAAAAATTTCAGTAATAAGTGGTGGTACAGGCGGACTGGGACTTGAAATAGCAGCCCTGCTTGCAGAGAGTGGTAAAAACGTCCTTATAATAGGGCGTAACAAGGAGAAAATGGAATCAGCACTCGAAAGACTAAGATCAAAAGACTGCCATGGTTTTGCCGAAGGCCTGATTTGCAATATCGGAAAAGAGGATGATATTAATGTTGTAGAAAACTATATCAGAGGTAACGGTTTTACTGTTGAATTTCTTTTTAATAATGCAGGCAGAGGGATGTTTGCAGGAGCTGAAACATCCGATTCTGTTATGATCGATACGGTTTTTGAAGCAAACCTCAAAGGACTGATACTTCTTACTTCAGCTATACTGAGAATTACACCGGAACAGGAGGAGCTTAACATAATCAATATAATGTCTACATCAGCACTGTATGGCCGGGCCGAAGAATCGATCTATTGTGCAGCAAAATGGGGAGCAAGGGGGTATACCGAAGCTCTCCGGACCGAACTAAAGGGGAAAAAACGAAATGTCATTGCTGTGTATCCTGGCGGTATGAACACCGATTTCTGGAATATACCCGGACAAAATCGTGATACTTCCTCATACATGGATCCTGCCGAAGTAGCAAAAAAAATTATTAACGCTGTTTTAGTGTCTGACGGGCTGTTTGTAACAGATATAACTATAAACAGGAAGAAGTGAAAAGGCGGGCAATAATCAACTGCCAGGAAAATAAATAACTGCAAATACTCAAAAATCCATTCAGGATAACCTGTTTTTATAATCTTCGTATCCGAATTCCCTGATAAGTCTGAATTTATTTTCTTTTGTCCATATGCCAATGGAAGGATGATGAACACCATTGAATGTCGTTGTCTTGACCATTGTGTAATGGATCATATCGCGAAATATCACTCTGTCTCCAGGTACCGGCACCTTTTCAAATACCCAGTCGCCCATAACATCTCCGGAGAGACAGGAATTACCTCCTAAACGGTAAGACTGTCGTCCGTCTGCAGGTTCTGATGCGCCGATTATTCCAGGCTTATACGGCATCTCAAGACAATCCGGCATATGAGCCGTGAATGAGACATCCAGTATTGCAGTCTTTATTCCTTTGTTTTCAACCACATCTTCAATTGTTGAAACAAGTTCTCCTGTCTCCCAGGCAAAAGCGCTGCCCGGTTCGAGAATAACATGCAATCCTGTTCTCTCACGGAAATCCTTTAATAGCTTAATGAGATGGCCTGTATCATAATCCTTCCTGGTCATCAGGTGTCCTCCTCCCATGTTTATCCATTTAATATCATGAAAATACCTGCCGAATTTATTTTCTACAACAGCCAGTACTTTCGCCAGCGCATAGGAGTCCGACTCGAACAGAACATGAAAATGCAAACCTTCAATACCTTCCGGAAGACTGCTGCCTAATTCTCCTGCAGTTACACCTAACCTCGACCCCGGAGCACAGGGATCATAAATTCCGTGACTTATTTCCGAGAATTCAGGATTAATACGCAGACCGGCTGATACTTTTCCATGTCTGTCAATCAAATTATTTCTGTATTTCCTGTACTGGGTTAACGAATTGAATGTTACATGAGAACTGTATTTCAGTATTTCATTAAAAT
>JBJKPQ010000056.1:0-1429 GCA_046706305.1 Bacteroidales bacterium | reverse complement strand
GCCTAAGGCTTTCAATATGATGGTTAGCGGCAAGCCATTTGATGTTCTCTTCATTTTCCTCCGGATTAAAAGTGCAGGTACTGTAAATAAGTATTCCATTCTCCTTTAGAGCAGGCCACACATCCATTAATATACGCTTTTGTCTTTCTGAACAAAGCATTGTATTTTCCTGCGACCATTCCTTTACTGCAACAGGATTCCTGAACATCCCTTCTCCCGAGCATGGTGCATCAGCGACAATAACATCAAAATATCCGGGCATCCTGGCAAATACGGAAGGATCATTCTGAGTAACTATTGTATTGACGGCACCCCAACGAGTGACTGTCTCTGATAAAATAGCAGCTCGTGCCCTTATTACCTCATTTGCAACAAGAAGGCTGTTTTTTCCTGCCATTTCAGAGAGCAGTGTACTCTTGCCTCCGGGAGCTCCGCAAAGATCAAGTATACGTAATCCACCACGTCCCTCCGTTGCCTGGATATATGCCTGTTTTAAAAACATTCCTGAAGCCTCCTGAGGATAATAGCATCCTGAATGAAAAAGAGGATCAAGGGTAAAAACGGGTCTGTAAGGCAGGTAATAACCGCTTTCACACCACGCTACAGGTGATGAAGATACAGGCTTCCGGAACCATTTCCCCGGATTAATCCTGATACTGACAGGTGAGGGTTGTTCCAGGGATCTCAACAGTTCATTACTGTCGATGTAACTCTGCAAACTCAGTCTATTTCTGAATGACTCCGGAAACATAATAAACCTGTTGATACTATTTAATTTAATTTATCCCGCGGTTCAGGAGGCGGGTTAATACCCGATTCAATCCAGACCCCGTATTTTCCTATTCAACATATTCCTCTTCTCTTAAAATTTTACCATTACGCTTTCTCCAAAGGAAAAATACAGGTATGCCAAGGATCACAATGCCAAGTCCCGGGAATGTATAATCCGGCTTATAAATGAGCAGGATAACCATAATGATCACGATAAGCAGTATATAAACAGCAGGTATTACAGGGTAACCAAAGGCTTTATAAGGTCGATGCATATCCGGTCTCTTAACTCTCAGGACAAATATTGCCAGTATTGTAAGAGTGAAGAAGATCAGAACGGCAAATATCACATAATCAAGCAGGTTGCCATATGTGCCCGACAGGCACAACAAAGTTGCCCAGATACCCTGAATCACAATGGCAAAGCCGGGGACACCCTTACTGTTAAGCTCACCTATTTTTTTAAAGAAGAGACCGTCCCTGGCCATTGCGTAGTACACCCTGGGAGCTGCCATAATAAGTCCGTGGTTACATCCGAAGGTACTTATCATTATAAAAACTGCCATAATAATTGCAGCATAATCACCAAACACCACACTCATAGCAGATGTGGCAACCCTGTCGTCGGTGGCATATTGAATGCCCCTGCTCAGTACAT
>JBJKPQ010000055.1:0-3944 GCA_046706305.1 Bacteroidales bacterium | reverse complement strand
GATCTGGCTCGCTCATTAAGATTGATAGCAAACCTGTTAAGTGAATTAAAAGTGTCTTCTGAAGTCTGACTCTCCACCGTAGCCCCTTTCCTCAGTTCAGCAACAGCAGCCTTAAGTTCCTTCATCGTAACTCCATTGTCCTTCATTACCTGGGACGCTTTATCTCCAGTATCGAGAATACCCATCAACAGGTGTTCTGTGGAAACAAATTTGTCTTTCATCCTTGAAGCATGATCATTTGCTTTTCTGAAAGCTTCTGAAACATGACCGGAGATATATGCATCACCACCTGAAACTTTTGGGAATGAATCAATAATGCTATCCAGTTCTTTTTCCATATTCCGGGTGTTGACACCCATCTTTCCAAATATAAAACCTGTGATACTTTCAGCCTGACTCATCAGGCCTTTGAGAATATGAGCACATTCGACTGCCTGCTGGCCTTTTGCCGATGCTATATCAAAAGCCTGCTGCACCGATTCCTGTGCCTTGATTGTAAAATTGTTAATATTCATAATTCATTTTTTCAATCATTATCAACAAAACTTCTGCCAAACAATTAAAGCTTGTCTTTTTGACACACAGACACATCATTATCATGCCAAAGTGGCAATATACCTGTGTTTGCAGTCCGGAATCGAATTTATAGGCCTTCCCCCCCACCTGCACTACATACAAGTAACAGCATACCTCACTCCTTATACCGCACGCCCTGCACCTTCCCTTCGATTAACAATAAAAAATTATCTTTGGATACAAAAACGATTCAAAGATGAGCAGAATTCAATGGAAACCTGGTACAATGATTTACCCGTTACCTGCAGTTATGGTTAGCTGTGGTGCCGAACCCGAAGAATATAACATAATTACTGTTTCATGGACAGGGACAGTCTGCACAGATCCTGCCATGTGCTATATATCGGTAAGACCATCGAGACATTCCTACGGACTAATCAGGAAATACGGTGAGTTTGTGATCAACCTTACTACCAGCGACCTGGCTTTCGCCACCGACTGGTGTGGTGTAAAATCAGGAAAGATTTTCAACAAATTCAGGGAAACAGGTCTGACCCCCTTACCGGCAACCATGGTAAAGGCACCATTGATAGCAGAGTCACCTGTCAATATAGAGTGTGTGGTAAAGGAAATCCTGGAACTTGGAACCCACCATATGTTCCTCTCTGAAGTGGTTGCTGTAAATGCGGATGACAAATATATTGATGAGAAGAGCGGTCTGTTCAGGCTCGAAGATTCAGTTCCCATCGCCTATTCACACGGTAAGTACTATGAGACCGGAAAATATATTGGAAAATTCGGGTATTCTGTTGAAAAGAAAAAGAAACAAAAGAAAGGATAAGAAGATCCTGATTGTTATATGCCGGTAAATATCATTTATTAGGATTATTAGAACCTAATTACTAATTTCATAACTTCAAAGCCTGAAAAAAAACCTACCCGGTTATGAGTGAGAAGATCCTGGAAACTCTAATGCAATTATTCGCAATAATTGCCAGACCTCAGAGTGATGACAGCGAAAGAAGAGGAGTTGTTGAAGCCTTTCTGAAAAGGCTTCTTAATCAGGAGCTTGTAAAGGCTTACCTGGCTACCTACGACAAAGCATACGAAGAAGCCCGGAAAAAGCTTGAGAAGAGCAGTGCTGAAAGACGTGAGGGAGCAATAGCCATCAGGATCAGGAAACTATGCAAGGATATAAATGAACAGGGGCAACTGGACCAGGAACAGAGATTTGTAGTTGTAATTCAGGCTCTTGAATTCTGTAAATCGGGAGAGCAGGGAATAAGCGACCTTGAACTGGGTTTCATCAGTACGCTGGCTGAAGGACTGAATATAACAACTAAAGAATACGATGAAATAGAAAGTTTTGTTCTGAATACCTTTACTAATATCCCTGCAATCTCAAACCTTCTTGTAATTAATGCAAATAAAGACTTCAGGGCAGAAGGAGCAAGACATTTATATAAAGAACTGTTAAAAGGTCAGATATGGGTACTTTTCGTTTCATCTATAGATAAATATTTCCTGAGGTACGAAGGCTCCGGTGAATTGTCTATGAACGGCCAGCTTCTGCAGGAAGACAAGGTATACCCGCTTAGCCAGGGGACCTCTATAAAAGGATATAAGATAACGCCGGTCTATTACTGGGATATAACAATGCAGTTTCTCGGTGAAGAGTATAAGGCCTCGCGGGTTGTCTATGAAGTCAACAACGTGGAATACAGGTTCAGAAGCGGTAAGATTGGGATACATCACATGAGCTTCAAGGAAGAATCAGGAAGGATGGTTGGCATTATGGGAGCTAGTGGTGCAGGCAAGTCAACTCTCCTTGGTGTGCTCAATGGTACAAACGAGCCCTCCGATGGTGATGTACTTATTAACGGCATCAGTATTCACAGGGACAAAGACAAGCTCAAGGGTCTTATCGGCTATGTCTCACAGGATGACCTTCTTATAGAAGAACTTACAGTTTTTCAGAACCTTTACTTCAATGCCAGGCTCTGTTTTGACAACCTGAGTGAAGAGGAAATAACAGCTAAGGTCGACAGTGTATTAAAGAACCTGGGCCTTTACGAGATAAGAGACATACAGGTGGGTTCTCCTCTTAACAAAAAGATAAGCGGCGGACAAAGAAAAAGACTCAACATCTCTCTTGAACTGATACGTGAGCCTGCCATTATGTTTCTTGATGAACCAACATCAGGTCTTTCATCAAGAGACTCCGAAAATATTCTGGATCTTCTTAAGGAACTCGCACGTAAGGGCAAGTTGCTTTTTATAGTAATTCATCAGCCTTCATCCGATATCTTCAAAATGTTTGATAAGCTTATCATACTTGATACGGGCGGATATCTTATATATGACGGTAACCCTGTCGATTCCATCGAATATTTTAAGCGGAAGATAGAGCAGGCCAACTATAATGAAAGTGAATGCTATGTATGCGGTAATGTTAATCCTGAACAGATATTCAATATTGTTGAAACAAAAGTATTCACAGAGAGCGGTAAACCCACAGAAACAAGAAGGATATCTCCTGCAGACTGGCGCAACCTGTACAGGAGTGAATCCAAAGAAGATATAAGAGAGCCGGGAGGAGCTATACCGGAAATAAATTTCAAAACACCTAATAAGTTAAAGCAGTTTTTTGTCTTTGCCAAAAGGGATATACTGACAAAGATATCGGACAAACAATACATGCTTATTACACTGCTTGAGGCACCGGTGCTTGCATTTTTCCTTTCTTTCCTTATAAGATATTTCGACGAGAGTGCTAAAAATGCACACTATACATTATATAATAACAGCAATCTTCCTGTATATATCTTTATGTCTGTAATAGTTGCCATATTTATGGGACTGACTGTTAGTGCAGAGGAAATAATAAAGGACAGGAAAATTCTTAAGCGCGAATCATTTCTCAACCTGAGCTGGAACAGTTATCTTATGTCGAAAGTTTTTGTTCAGTTTGCCATTTCTGCCATCCAGGCATTTACTTTTGTGCTCGTGGGCAATGGCATCACAGGAATAAAGGGAATGATGTTCCAGTACTGGATAGTCCTGTTCAGCTGCTGGGCCAGTGCGAATATGCTTGGTCTTGTAATATCGGACAGCTTCAGGACCGTTGTAACAATTTATATACTCATTCCTTTCCTTGTCATACCCCAGATAATCCTGAGTGGGGTAATCGTTAAATTTGAAAAGCTAAATCCGAATATATCCTCTCCTGTAGCTATCCCTTTTTACGGAGACCTGATAACGGCCAGGTGGGGATACGAAGCGCTTGCGGTGGAACAATACATAGACAATAAATATGAGATAATGTTTTATCCCTACGATAAGGCAATGAGTAAGGCCAGATTCAAAAAGGATTACTGGAATGTTGAACTGAGGGGCAAACTGGAAAATATTCAGAATGATCTTGAAAG
>JBJKPQ010000054.1:0-18250 GCA_046706305.1 Bacteroidales bacterium | reverse complement strand
TAAGCTGAATTATAACAGAACACGGCAGTACTTCCACCTTCTTTCAAATTCAACATCCATATCACCGACTGATACATGGAAATTGTGTGATTACTACCTGAAACCGGAAATTGGCGATCAGTATGCTTTAGGCTTTTACAGGCTTTTGTTCAATAAGAGTTACGAGTTCTCCGCAGAGACCTATTTCAAAACAATCAGGAATATTGTTGACTTTAAGGCCGGGACGGACCTTGTTATGGATAAGCATATCGAAAAGGATATTGTAGATATGAAAGGCAAAGCTTACGGACTGGAACTTGTTATGACGAAAAATGCAGGCAAAGTCCGTTACAGCATCGGTTATACCTATTCCAGGATCTTTATTAAAAGTATTGGCAGGTTCAGCGATGAAATTATTAACGGTCAAAGCTGGTTCCCTGCTAACTATGACAAACCAAATGATCTTGTTGCTACATTTAATTATTTGTTCTCAAGGAGAATAAGTTTTTCAGCAAATTATACTTACAGTACAGGCAGACCTATCACTTACCCTGTTGCCACTTACTACATAGGGAATAAACTGCTTGTTGACTATTCCAACAGGAATAAGTACCGTATTCCGGATTATTCCAGGCTGGATATCTCTCTCAGGGTGGGTGGTAATCTAAAATCGCACCGGATTGCACATCCAAACTGGACATTCTCAGTTTATAACCTGCTTGGCAGGGAGAATGTGTATTCCATATATTTCGAGCAGGAGGGAAACCATGTATTGGGTTATAAACTGTCTGTGTTCGGCCGGGCTATACCGTCAGTAACATTCAGCTTTGATTTTTAGATGTGTCATGAAACGCTTTTCAAAAATATTGCCAATATTGCTGCTGTTACTGATGACAGGCTGCATAACACAATTTTATCCTGAAACTAATGAAAGCAGTGACCTGCTTGTAGTTGAAGGACTCATAACAAACCAGGAGGAGCCATATACGATAAAGCTTTCCAATTCGATGCCGCTTGGTGAGTCACAGAATATTATCCCCCTGACAGGTTGCAGTGTTTCTGTCTCGGATGATCTTGGTGATGTTTACTATTTTACCGAGACAGAAGCAGGTACATATGTTTCGGACCCTTCAACCTTTATGGGTAAAACAGGCATATCTTATATTTTGCATATCAAAAAGAACAGCCAGACCGGTTACCACGAATATGTATCAAATCCAGTTATAATGACAGCTGTCCCTCCCATTGACAGCCTTTATTATGATAAGGTAATCATTCATAAGGCCGACCCATGGACACAGCTGGAGGAAGGATGCCAGGTTTACCTTGATGCCAGGGATCCTACTAATACTTGCAAGTATTACAGGTGGGAATTCACTGAGACATGGGAATTTCACCTCCCGTATACTGTTGCCAACAGTATTTGCTGGGTATCAGATAACTCGGATAAGATAAACATAAAGAGTACATCAGCCTATTCCGACGATAACATTGAACGGTATCCCCTCGATTTTATTTCAAATCAGTCCGACAGGCTGGGTGTGAGGTACAGTATGCTTGTGAGCCAGTATTCGATGACAGAGGATGAATATCACTACTGGGAAAAGCTTGAGAATGTTACCGAGAACGTTGGAGGGTTGTATGATATAATTCCCGCCTCCATACCCAGCAATGTATATTGTACAGATGATCCCTCACAAAAAGTGCTGGGTTACTTCAGCGTTTCAGCAAAATCTACCAAAAGGCTCTTTGTCAATGATAATTTTGCAGGGTGGAAGACCCCTTACACCGATGAAGCATGTGTGGCCGATACTGTTTTCAATGGAGCATATATTCCCAACCTGAATATTGACAAGTGGGTGATAGTTGATCATCAGATTCCACCGCCTTCTTATATAGTATACACTTACAACAGGGGATGCGCCGATTGTACAGTGCGGGGAACAAAAGTAAAACCTGATTTCTGGGATAATTCGAAATAGAGAACCACTGAAGAATGCAATTGAAATGATCAAGAGAATTAAACCGGCATATGTTTTTTTAACCATTCTGCTGATGCTCCAGACTACCTCAGGAGTAAATTTAACAGATATGTCTCAGAGGTTCCAAGGGAAGAAGTATTTGTGAATACAGATAGGGAAGTATACATTTCCGGTGAAGAAATGTGGTTCAGTGCTTATCTTTTCGACAGGCAGAAACAGGAACCTTCCGGACGGAGCAGAATAGTATACGTTGAGTTGCTTAATCCAGATAACAGACCTGTAGTACAAAAAAAGGTTGGAATGAATAACGGTTTTGGTCCCGGACAGTTAGCTATACCTGATACACTGACAACAGGTAATTATACATTACGGGCATATACAAGCTGGATGAAAAATTTTCTGCCTGTAAATTGTTATGTTAAAAAAGTAAGGATATGGAACGCCCTTAATACAAGGAGATTTGCTGAAAAAGAAGAGCCTGCGGGTTTAAAAAACAATGACAATAACGCTTTTTTGAACTCCGTCTCTGCTGATAAAAGTATATCAATAAGCCTTGATAAGACAAAACAGGGGATGCTCCGGGTGACAGTTGATGCAAACAGTGCATACAGGAGCAGGAATAACAGTCTTATTTACATCTTTATACAGACTCATGGCAAGGCAGATTATGTTAATGCCGTTTTGCTTTCAGGAGATACAACAAGTACACTTGTTCCATTATCCTACCTGTCTGAGGGCATTAACCAGGTTACGGTATTCAACCTTCAGGGCATGCCTGTTTGTGAAAGGTATATATATACTCCGGGTATGAAGGAGGAAAACCTTTATACTACAGTTGCAGACAGCTTGGGATGCAGGAGCAAAATAGATATTGGCATATCTCTCAAAGGGATGGTTGCAGGGAAATATAATTCAGGATTGAGTATATCGGTTTCACCATCGGTAGCACATAAACCAGGCGATAATATTGAGAATTACATGTTGCTCGGTAGCGAATTCGGATTAATGGATCCTGTATTGTATACCGGCAATAATGGAGAAATAGATCCTGTTAAGCTAAACAGTCTCCTGTTAAATGCTCACAGTAACTGGATAGACTGGAACAGGATCATTAAGTTTAAGGGGGAGAATCTTGAATACCCCTTTGAAGATGAATTTTATTACATCTATGGTAGCCTGATAGGTAATGGCAGGGATAACGACAAGTCGGGCAAATTTATTTTTCTTTCAAAACCAGGAAAGGTGGCAACTTTCAAATACTCAAAAACAGATGAGAAAGGAAATTTTGTCTTTGGCCTTCATATTGATGAATCTTTGAAGAAGCTTATAATACAACCCGAGAATGCTGTTCAGGGGCAGACACTAAAAATTGAGTCTCCTTTCTCTGATGTCTACCTTAACAGCGGTGTGGAGTCGGATTCTGCAAATATTCGCCCGCCTTCCTATATAGCGGAATGGGAAACCAGTTACCAGGTCAGGAAAATTTACAGTATACGGTCAACAGGGACTTACCTGCCTCCGGTAACTTCACCACTGACGCCTTTGCGTTTCTATGGGAAACCGGATATAGAGATCAACATGGCCGATTACATAAAACTACCTGTGATGCAGGAGGTTTTTTTTGAACTTGTCACAGGCGCTTTTTTGAAAGAGCGGAATGCAGCATGGGAAATAACAATTGCTGATCCTGTGGACAATATTATATATAACAAGCCACCGGTCCTTATGATTGACGGGGTAGTTATAAAAGATGCCTCTGTTATAGCAAATCTCGATCCTGAGCTTGTTCAAAAGATAGATGTTGTAAGGGAAGAGTACATGGTAGGTGATTACCTGTTTTACGGAGTTGTAAATATAATTACACATTCAGGAGACTTCAGCAATGGGACCCTTCCCGACGAGGCTGTAACCTATCCTTACAGGGTACTCGATCCCGTTTATTCTTTTATGTCACCCGACTATTCATCTTCAGCATCTAGAAACAGCCGTATTCCTGACTTCAGGACAACCTTGTACTGGAATCCGTCTGTTACCCTGGATAAAGATGGAAAGGCAGATGTTTCATTCTGGACATCAGATCTTACCTCAGATTATGAAATATGCATTCAGGGTATTACACCCGATGGTAAGCCCATAACTGTGAGGAAAAAGATCAGGGTAAGAAAATAATACTTATTCAGCATGAACACCGAACCGCTGACCAGCTTCGATGAGTATTTTCGAGGTAGCGGTAGCCCCGGAACGTGTAGCGCCGGCTTCTCTCATTTTAAGCAGATCGTCAAGGGTCCTTACACCGCCGGCACATTTCACACTTACATTTTTACCTGAGTGTTTTCTCATAAGCTTAATATCCTCAATTGTAGCTCCTGTGTAGTTATAGTCTCCGTTATCTTTCTTTACAAACCCATACCCGGTGGAGGTTTTGACAAAATCAGAACCTGCTTCAGTGCATATCCTGCACAGTCTTATCTTGTCTTCTTCCCTTGTAACATAATCGGTTTCGAAGATTACCTTGATTATGGCGTTATTCCTGTGGCATACTTCGGTAACTGACCTTATTTCTCTCTCAATATAATCCCAGTCGCCGCCAAGAGCTTTCCCAATATTTATTACCATGTCCACCTCCACTGCACCGTCTTTGCATGCTGTTTCAGCTTCAAAGACCTTCACAGCCACGGAGCTGTTACCATGTGGAAATCCAATGACACATCCTGTTTTAACTTCTGAGCCTTCAAGTAATTTGGTTGCTGCAGCCACTGCATAGGGTTTGACACAAACAGAAGCCACATTATATTTTACTGCAACTGAACATTCCCTTTCCAGGTCCTCATCTGTCATAACAGGGTTAAGTATGGAATGGTCTATCATCTTTGCTATGTCTTGTACGGTGATCATGTCTGTAGAATTTAAAAACATCAAATATACTCCGGATATACTTATTAAAGGAAGGATTAGCTGATTAATTTTACCCATGGCTTTTCTGTCTTTCTTCCGGGGAATAAGAAAAGCCATGTTTTATTCCCGGACCCTGATCTGTAACTTAACTGGTATGAGACTCTGTGGAATTTTAAGACAGTATTCCTCCGGGCTTCCCCAAAACATGGCTTTTATCAAATTTACGAAACGGAATATACTTTTCATCATATAAATGGGCAGATGGTCAGATTAAGAATATGAGTGGTTCATTTTGATTTATTTCGGTTTGCTTTTTCAGTTAATTACACCGATAAACTTTTGGTTTCATACTGAAGTGGCAGAAATAAAATTTATATCTTTAAGGATTATCCGGCTTCTGTTAACCGGTAAAGACAACCGGTATAAAACACGAGACCGGCTTTAAACCAGATCAAACCTCTTCAAAGTGATGAAATCGATCAATAAGACCAAATCAGGACAGAGCACCGCAGTTACCTGGATTTTTTCAATTCTCAGGATAGCAATAGGATGGCATTTCCTTTACGAGGGTGTTACAAAAGTAATTGCCGGGAACTGGACTTCAGCGGGTTTCCTTGACGGATCGCGCTGGATTTTTGCCCCGCTTTTCCATTCCATGGCTTCTCATCCGGCTATTGTATCTGTGGTGGATTTCGTGAATATCTGGGGGATGATACTTGTTGGACTCGGACTTATGTTTGGCTTAATGACAAGGTGGGCGAGTATTGGCGCGGCTGTTATGTTGTTTTTCTATTTCATAGCATATCCTCCGGTACCGGGTTATATGATAAGTGTTCCTGTTGAGGGAAGTTATCTTTGGGTTAATAAAACGCTGATAGAGTTTTTCATACTTCTTGTGTTTTCTGTTATTGCACCTTCATTCCATTTTAGTATTGACAGGCTTTATTCACTTTGGAAAGAGGAAAAGGCTCGAAAGCCTGTTCCAGGTGATCCGGATGGGTAAGCGGAAGGACTGGGCCGCAGGGAGGTAATAAGGAACCTTATATCAGTCCCGGCACTTGGTGCATTTGCATATGCACTTTACAGGAAAAGGAAATGGGACAGCTTTGAGGAGAAACTCCTTAATATAAACGGTATGGATGCAAACTCAAGTGCCACCTTACTGACTTTCAATTACAGTACACTGAACGATCTCAGGGGGCAGGTTCCAAAAGGTAAAATAAGGTATGCAGGTTCAAACGGGGAACCTGCTGAATTTGAACTGAGCCGCCTTTTGATGGGAGGTAACCTTATTGGTGGTTGGGCACATGCACGGGATCTTATTTATGTTTCAAAGCTTGTGAAGACCTATCATACTGATGAAAAGGTGATGCAAACCCTTGCTCTCGGTGAAAAATGTGGTATTAATGCCATTATTTCCAATCCGCAGATGGGCAGAATATTCCAGAAATACAGGCATGAATTCAAAGGGAAGATGAAATTTATTTCAGATTGCGGTACTAACCTTGATTTTCAGCAGGGCATAGCAATGTCGCTCGCAGCCAACTGGGATGCTATGTATTGCCAGGGGGAGATCACCGACAGGTGGGCCAATCCAGAATGGGATGATCCAAAAAAGAGGACACTCGGTGAGAGGATGGAATTGATTCGGCAGGGGATAGAGGAGATACGCCGCCATGGTAAGCCTGCAGGAATAGGGGCACACCGGATTGAAGCAATAAAGACATGTGTGGATCACGGGATAAAACCGGATTTCTGGGTAAAGACATGTCATAACTATGACTACTGGTCGGCTAAGCAGACCACGGAATGGAAAGATAATATCTTTGATTTTGATCCTGAAGAAACAATCAGGTATATGGGCACCCTTACTGAGCCCTGGATAGCATTCAAAGTGCTTGCCGCAGGTGCTATAAGTCCTGAAAAAGGTTTAAAATATGCCTTTACAAACGGAGCCGATTTTGTTTGTATGGGAATGTATGATTTCCAGGTAGTTGAGGATGTCAATATCGCCCTCGATGTACTGCCTGCTGCTAAGGACAGGGAACGTCCGTGGATGGCCTGATAATTTGACAGTGAATCCCTGCCTGATGGTTGATTAACTAAAAGGTAACCAGGTTTATGTGCTTCTGTTACTTTTTTCACAGCTTAATTATATTTTGGAATGATGTTTGTCATGGGTTTAACATGATAAATATCAGTTTTTTAATACCGTCCGGCTTAAGATTATACCTTGTGATGCTGTATTAATGTATCTAGATAAATTGTTATTTAAATAACACTGGTCCGGATAGTTAGTATTTTAAGATTATCCCAAAATATTCTGTTATTCTTTAATATGTTCACAATTTCTATTAATTTTGCGACAATTTATATTATATTAAGCATAATTGATAATAAATTGAAAAACGTGAAACCTGAATTTAACAGAATAACAATTAAGGTAGGCAGTAATGTTATTACCAGGAAGGATGGTTCGCTCAATGAAGGGCGGATATTGAGGATAGTTGAGGATATTGCTGTTTTATACAGGCAGGGAGTAGAGGTATTGTTGATTACATCGGGAGCTGTGGCTGCGGGTAGGGAAAGTGTAGTTCCTTCGAGGAAAACAAATATTGTGGCTGCAAGGCAGGTATGGGCAGCTATAGGGCAGGTAAAGCTGATGTCGAGTTACCAGTTTCTATTCGGGAAATATGGTATACAGGCAGGGCAGTTACTTGCAACAAAAGACAGTTTCAGAGACAGAAGGAATTATCTTAATATGAAAAACTGTATTTCTGCAATGCTGGAGAACAGAGTTTTGCCGATTGTGAATGAGAATGATGCCATATCGATAAATGAATTGATGTTTACTGATAATGATGAATTATCCGGACTTATCTCTTCGATGATGGATTGTCAGTCGCTTATTATACTGTCGAACGTTGATGGTATTTACAGCGGATCGCCTTCAGATGATACTTCTGAGCTGATAAGGTATGTTGATCCCGGAGCAGAATCTATTGAGAAATATATATCGTCCGATAAATCCGGATTCGGGAGGGGAGGTATGCTTACAAAATATTCCATATCAAGAAAGATTGCAGCTGAGGGAATAGATGTTTTTATTGCCAACGGCTTGCGTGATTCAATAATTGCGGATATAGTCGGTGGAAAAGATGTGCCTTATACAAGGTTTATTGCAGGTGAATTGAAGGAGACAGGAGTAAAGAGATGGCTATACCATTCCGATACCTTTGCTAAAGGATCTGTTGTAATTAACAGCGGGGCCAGGGCTGCCCTTATGGGAGAAAAAGCAACCAGTCTGCTTATGATTGGCATTACAAAAATTAACGGCTTCTTCAGGAAAGGTGACATAGTGAGGATCATTGATGAAGACGGGAACTATCTTGGACTTGGGCAGGCCAGGTATGATTCGGATAAGGCAGAAGAGAATCTTGGGATAAAACTGAAAAAGCCATTCATACATTATGATTTCCTGTTCATTTATGAGAAGAATAAAGGGATGATTCATCATAAAGAGGATTTTAAAAGTAACTGAGAGGAGATGGACTGTACACCTTTATTTATTAATACGCTTAAAGCATCAAGGACGCTGGGCACACTTGATGAGGGAACCATTAATGATACTCTTTTAATGGTTGCCGATGCTGCTGTAAATAATGCAGCCTATATAATCGAGGAAAACAGGAAAGATCTCAGCCTTATGGATAAATCTGATCCGAGGTATGATCGCCTTCTTCTCGGTAAAGAGAGGATTGAAGCTATTGCCGGTGATATCCGGTCAGTCACGGAACTTCCTTCTCCTGTTGGCAGGGTACTGTCTACTGATGAGAGACCCAATGGTCTTGCCATCAGTCGTGTGTCAGTTCCATTCGGCGTAATAGGTATTATTTATGAAGCCAGGCCAAATGTTACGTTCGATGTATTCTCCTTATGCCTTAAATCAGGTAATGCATGTATTCTCAAAGGAGGCAGTGACGCCATAAATTCAAACACAGCTATTGTTAAGGTAATAAGGTCGGTTCTTAAACAAAACGGGATAGATGAAAATATAATTACCCTTCTTCCGGCAGGCAGGGAAGAGACTGCGCAGATGCTTAAGGCGCGCAGTTACATTGACCTTATCATACCACGTGGCAGCCGTGCTCTGATTGATTTTGTCAGGGAGAACGCTTCTTTGCCTGTTATTGAGACGGGAGCAGGAATTTGTCATACATATTTCGATGAATTCGGAGATAAGGAAAAGGGTCGTCTTATTGTACATAATGCCAAGACAAGAAGGGTAAGCGTATGTAATGCCCTCGATTGTCTTATTGTCCATAAATCGAGAATCGGCGATCTCCCTTACCTGGTCGGTCTTTGCGCATCTTCTGATGTAGTTATTTATGCCGACGGACCTGCCTTTGAATCGTTGGATGGAAAGTACCCTGCCACTTTGCTGCAACATGCTACAGATGAGTCATATGGAACCGAGTTCCTGTCCTACAAAATGGCCATAAAAACCGTTGATTCGTTTGATGATGCAGTATCGCATATTTCAAAGTACAGCTCAAAACACAGTGAAGCCATTATTTCTGAGAACATTAAGAGGATTCAGTTGTTTAACACTTTAGTTGATGCATCCTCAGTTTATTCCAACACTTCTACCGCATTTACTGATGGTGCACAGTTCGGTTTGGGAGCGGAAATAGGCATATCGACACAGAAACTGCACGCAAGGGGACCTATGGCGCTTGAAGCATTAACTACATACAAATGGATAATTAAAGGTGAAGGACAAATACGGCCATGAACTTAAAACTCAAAAAAATATGGTGTTTGATATTGAAATGATCAGAGCCTTTTATAAAGGCTATTCTTTAAAGGTAGATGAAACAAGGAAAAGACTGGCCCGGCCTCTTACACTGAGTGAGAAGATTTTGTACAGTCATCTTTATTCCGGACAGGAAAGCGGCACATTCAGCAGGGGTGTTGATTACGTTGATTTTGCCCCAGACAGGGTGGCTATGCAGGATGCCACGGCCCAGATGGCAATGCTGCAGTTTATGATGGCAGGGAGGGACCATACCGCAGTACCAACATCGGTTCACTGCGATCACCTGATAATGGCAAAGTCGGGTGCCGCCGCCGATCTGCGGACAGCCGGGGTTACAAATAAAGAGGTATACGACTTTCTTAGCTCAGCCTGCAACAGGTACAATATCGGATTCTGGAATCCCGGCGCCGGTATAATTCATCAGATAGTACTCGAAAACTACGCATTCCCCGGTGGAATGATGATAGGAACTGATTCCCATACTCCTAATGCCGGAGGACTGGGTATGGTGGCAATAGGTGTTGGCGGTGCTGATGCCGTGGATGTGATGGCCGGTATGGGATGGGAACTTAAGTTTCCCAGACTTATCGGAATAAAGCTGACCGGAAAACTTAATGGATGGGCCTCCGCAAAAGATATAATTCTTAAAGTTGCTGGTCTGTTAACAGTAAAAGGAGGTACCGGATGTATCATTGAATACTTTGGTGAGGGAGCCAGTCATCTGTCGGCTACCGGAAAAGGAACTATCTGTAATATGGGTGCTGAGACCGGTGCAACATGTTCACTTTTCGGATTCGATAAATCGATGAGCGATTACCTGACAATCACCGGACGGGAAGAAGTGGCTTCACTGGCTGAAAAAAATAAGTCGGACCTGGTGGCTGATCCTGAGGTATATGCTGATCCTGGAAAATACTATGACCAGTATATTGAGATTAACCTGTCCGAGCTGGAACCATATATTAACGGTCCTTTCACACCCGACCTTGCTACTCCTGTTTCCGCTATGAAAGAAGCTGTGAAGAAAAACGGCTGGCCGGAAGATGTGGAGGTAGGGCTTATCGGATCGTGCACCAATTCATCATATGAAGATATATCAAGGTCTGCTTCAATTGTGAAGAGTGCTCTTGATGCCGGACTTGAGGCCAGGGCAGAATTTACTGTCACTCCCGGTTCCGAACAGATCAGATCAATAGCCGAAAGAGATGGTTTTCTTGAACTCTTCCGTAACATTGGGGGAGAGGTGTTTGCCAATGCCTGCGGACCATGTATTGGTCAGTGGGACAGGAAAGGTGCGGAGAATAAGAAAGTTAACACTATAATTCATTCTTTCAACAGGAACTTTTCGAAACGTAACGACGGCAACCCGAATACTCACAGCTTTGTTGCCTCACCTGAGCTTGTGACGGCAATAGCCATTGCAGGTAAACTCACCTTTAACCCCTTAACCGACACTCTTGTTAACTCAAAAGGCGAAAAAGTTAAACTTCCTGAGCCCGGTGGAATCGATCTTCCTGCTGAAGGCTTTGGAAATGTGGAAAAAGGCTACCAGGAACCATCCGGGGAACCAGGTGGCGGGGAAGTAAAGATTGCAAAGGACTCCGACAGGCTTCAGGAGCTTGTTCCCTTTAAGGAATGGGATGGAAACGATTTTAAAGGACTCCCCTTGCTGATAAAGGCAAAAGGTAAATGTACAACTGACCATATCTCCATGGCAGGTTACTGGCTTAAGTACCGTGGTCATCTCGGAAATATTTCGGATAATTATATGATTGGAGCCGTCAATGCGTTTAACGATCAGACAAACAGCGTATTAAATTCAATCACCGGTACTTACGGCCCTGTCCCTGAAGTGGCAGGTGCATACCGTGATGCAGGAACAGGTTCTGTTGTAGCCGGCGAAGAGAATTTTGGCGAAGGATCTTCAAGGGAACATGCTGCGATGGAACCAAGGTATCTCGGGGTGAAAGCAGTACTTGTAAAATCATTTGCAAGGATTCATGAAACAAACCTGAAAAAACAGGGAGTACTACCTCTTACCTTTGTTAATAAAGATGATTATAATAAAATAAGGGAAGGAGATTCACTTGATATAAAAGGGTTGAGTGAGCTGGCTCCAGGCAGCAGGCTCAGAATAATACTGCATCATAATGATGCGACACAGGAAGAAATTTTAGCACAACACTCTTATAATGAAGCACAGATAGAATGGTTCAAAGCAGGGAGTGCACTTAATATTATCAGAAAATCAAATCAGTAACATGACAGCGGAGAAAATTAAATTAGAAAATGGGAAATTGGTAGTTCCTGCTAATCCCGTTATCCCTTATATAGAGGGTGACGGAACAGGACCTGATATCTGGAATGCATCAGTTCGCGTATTTGATGCGGCTGTAAAAAAAGTTTTTAACGGGGAAAGGAAAGTTGAATGGAAAGAAGTTCTGGCCGGTGAAAAGGCATTTAAACAGACTGGTAAGTGGATGCCGGAAGAGACACTTGACACGTTCAAGGAATATCTTATCGGTATAAAGGGTCCCTTAACCACTCCTGTGGGTGAAGGGATGCGTTCGCTAAACGTGGCACTTAGACAAGAGCTGGATCTCTATACCTGTTACAGGCCGGTAAGGTATTTCAGTGGAGTGCCCAGCCCGGTTAAACGACCTGAGCTTGTTGATATGCATATCTTCAGGGAGAATACCGAAGACATCTATGCCGGGATCGAATTCATGAATGGCCTTCCGGAAACAGACAAAGTAAAGAAATTCCTGATAGATGATATGGGAATTAAGAAGATCCGTTTTCCAAAGACCTCTTCAATTGGTATCAAGCCGGTTTCGGTAGAAGGTACAGAAAGACTTGTACGCCAGGCTATCAGGCATGCAATTTCAAAAAAGTTGCCTTCAGTTACTCTTGTACATAAGGGTAATATTATGAAATTCACGGAAGGGGCTTTTATGAAATGGGGATATGCTCTTGCCGAAAGAGAATTTGGCGATAAGGTGTTCACCTGGGCCCAGCATAAAAGGATTTCTGATGAGAAGGGGGCTGCAGAAGCTGACAGGCTGCAGAAACAGGCAGTAGAAGAGGGGAAGGTCATAATTAAGGATGTCATAGCTGAT
Organism: Bacteroidales bacterium; assembly: GCA_046706305.1. Lineage (GTDB taxonomy): Bacteria > Bacteroidota > Bacteroidia > Bacteroidales > VadinHA17 > LD21. The sequence goes on along the minus strand of JBJKPQ010000054.1, from coordinate 5,456 downwards.
GCCTTCCTTCAGCAAATACTTACCCGTCCGGCAGAATATTCAGTTATAGCCACCCTGAACCTGAACGGTGATTATATATCAGATGCACTGGCTGCAATAGTAGGCGGCATAGGTATTGCTCCCGGAGCAAATATTAATTATGAATCGGGTCATGCCATCTTCGAAGCTACTCATGGTACTGCTCCTAAATATGCAGGACTGGATAAGGTTAATCCAGGTTCGGTTATACTCTCCGGGGCCTTGATGTTCGATTACCTGGGATGGGGCAATGTTACTGAAGCTATATACAACGGACTTGAAAAGACTATTCAGGCTAAAAAAGTAACTTATGATTTTCATCGCCTGATGGATGGAGCCACACTTCTTAAAACATCGCAATTTGCAGATGCAATCATTTCAAACATTTAATACAAAAAATAAAACACTCAAATCTTATGGATGACAACAATTACTTTGCAAAACTGGAGGAATCGGTATATAATGCCTGTCAGATTGACAACGATTTATTCGACAGTTTTGACGTTAAACGCGGTCTGCGGAACAAAGATGGAACAGGAGTACTGGTTGGACTGACTAACATAGGCGATGTTGTTGGTTACAGAAAAGAAAACGGAAAGGTGGAGGCCATCCCTGGTGAACTTTATTACAGGGGCATCGAAATAGGCCAGATAACAAAAGGATTTCAGAAAGAGAACCGGCATGGGTTTGATGAGACTGTTTTTCTTTTGCTTACCGGTAAACTGCCTTCAAAAAGTGAACTTGAAACATTCTCGGAATACCTGTCTTCACTGAGAGCTCTTCCGGATGATTTTACAAAAGACATGATTCTTTCAATGAAGGGTAAGAATGTTCTCAATATTCTTGCCAGGTCTGTTCTTGGATTGTACATCCTCGATGATAATCCGGATGACATCTCCCTTGATAATCTCATCAAACAATCGCTTAACATAATTGCCAAATTTCCAACTATCGTAGCATATTCATACCAGGCACTGGGTCATCTGTACAAGGGTATGACATTATCTATAAGGCATCCGCAGCCAGAGATGACTACGGCTGAGAATTTCCTTTACCTTGTAAAAGGTGACTGTGACGGGTTTTCAAAACTGGAAGCTGATCTCCTTGACCTGTTACTTGTTCTTCATGCTGAACATGGAGGCGGGAACAACTCAACTTTTACAATGAGGGTGACCAGTTCCTCGGAAACTGATATCTATTCTTCCATTACATCGGCCATAGGATCGCTGAAGGGACCGCTTCACGGGGGGGCCAATGTACGTGTCCTGGAGATGATGAATGATATGAAGGCACATGTGAAGGACTGGACCAGCGAGGAGGAGGTTACTGCACACCTGCTTAAAATATTGAATAAGCAGGCTAATGATTTCTCGGGTAAAATTTATGGTATCGGTCATGCTGTTTATACCATATCTGATCCGAGAGCTGCCATACTTAAAGAGAAAGCCAGGGAACTGGCAATTGAGAAAGGACGTCTGGATGAATTTGAGCTTTATGCACTTGTTGAACGACTGACACCTGAGGTGTTCAGGAGATTTAAAGGTGAAAAGACTTCCAAGATAGTTTGTATAAACGTCGATTTTTATTCGGGATTTGTTTATTCCTGTCTTGACATTCCAAAGGAGCTTTATACACCTCTTTTTGCCATTGCCAGGGTTTCCGGATGGTGTACCCACCGAATTGAAGAACTGACATTTTCAGCCAAAAGGATTGTACGTCCGGCTTTTAAAAATGTTTACGGCAGACGTGATTATGTTCCACTAAATAAGAGATGAATGCTTTATGAATGACACAGTACCAAAATATGATGTACTTATAGTAGGCGGCGGCGTTGTTGGCACTGCCCTGCTGTATACTTTAAGTAAATACACTGATATTAAAAATGTTGGACTTATTGAGAAATATTCTGACTATGGCCTTGTAAATTCAGCTTCGACTAATAACAGCCAGACTTTGCACTTCGGAGATATAGAAACCAACTATACTTTTGAGAAAGCCAAAAAGGTAAAAAGGATGGCTGATATGGTTATGAAGTATCTTGAAGCGGAAAAGGAAAAAGGAGACGGGCCAAAGATTTTCAGTAAGTATTCAAAGATGGTACTTGCTGTTGGTAAATCGCAGGTAGATGGTCTCAGCAAACGCTTTGAAACTTTCGGACAACTTTTCCCAAACCTTCACATCGCTGAGAAGGATGAGATAGCTAAAATTGAACCCAGGGTTGTTGAAGGACGGGACCCCGGCCAGGAAATACTTGCTCTTGTAACTAAAGATGGCTATACAGTCGACTTTAAGAGGCTGTGCCATTCGTTTGTCGACAATGCAAGGAAAGAGAACCAGTCTTTGGGTATCCATCTTAATACCAGGCTTGAAAAGATCAAAAAGGAAACGGATCATTACCTGATACATACCAATAATGGTGATTTTCAGGCAAGGGTTGTTATTATTGCTGCCGGCGGTCACAGCCTGATGATAGCCAAATCACTGGGCTATGGTAAGAATCTTTCAATCTTGTCTATGGCAGGTAGTTTTTATACAGCACCAAAGACCCTTAACGGGAAAGTATATACCATACAGGTTGCTAAGCTTCCTTTTGCTGCAATTCACGGCGATCCCGAGGTACACGATTCAAATGTGACAAGGTTCGGACCGACAGCCAAACCTATCTTCCAGCTCGAGAGATACAATATGTCAACTTTCCTTGAATACTGGAAGACATTTGGTCTCGGAATAAAACCGATATTAAGCCTCCTGAACATATTGTTTGATAAGGTGTTGTTTAATTATGTCTTTCTTAATTTTCTTTATGACATACCTTTTCTTGGGAAAAGGCTGTTTATTAAGCAAATCAGGAAAGTTGTGCCGACTGTTAAATTAAAAGAGCTTAAATTTGCAAAGAAAGTAGGCGGAACGCGGCCACAGATAGTTAATAACACAACACGTAAGCTCGAGATGGGTGAAGCCAAGCTTACGGGAGACAATATAATTTTTAATATCACCCCGTCACCGGGTGCTTCCACATGCCTCGGAAATGCATATGCTGATACCTCGAAGATTATTGAATTTCTGGGTGGTAGTTATAAATTTGATTCGGAGGCATTTGAAAAAGACCTGGGGTAGGGGGATGTAATACATGTCCTCTTTATGGTCAGTACTATTGAACAGATAAAATGCAGGTATTCGGGCGATTATGTACCCAGTAAATCAGGTGTGGCTGATTTCCTTCTAAGGATAACTTCCACATTGTTTCCCGTTACTGAAGCCGGAGACTTCAGGCCGGCATCCGTTAATAAGCTTCGCAAGAAGCTTATTCGTTTATTGAAGCCTATAAGAAAGAAGCTGACAAGGAAACCGTCTGATATTGCTGATGATTTTTTTAAAGATCTGCCAGCAATAGAGAAGATGCTTCTCAAAGATGCAGAATTTATTGCCCTAAACGATCCGGCAGCAACCGGACCCGATGAGGTTATAATGGCCTATCCCGGCTTTTTCGCTATACTGGTTTACAGGCTGGCGCATTTAATGGCATCATTTGGAGTTCCTGTGATACCAAGGATAATGACCGAACATGCGCATTCAGTGACAGGAATTGATATACATCCCGGAGCAACAATCGGACCGCAGTTCTGTATTGATCATGGTACCGGCGTGGTGATAGGCGAAACAACTGTTATAGGCACAAAGGTAAAACTTTACCAGGGAGTTACCCTGGGCGCTCTGAGTGTTGATAAGTCGATGGCAGCCACCAAACGTCATCCGACTATTGAAGATGATGTGATTATTTATGCCGGCGCAACAATCCTGGGAGGTGAAACGGTAATAGGACACAACAGTATAATAGGAGGTAATGTGTGGCTTACACAGAGTGTGCCTCCTTATTCCGTTGTTTATCACGAAGACAGGTCTAAAGTGAAGGTCAGGAGTGATAAAGGCCAGCCCGCGTAAGTAAATGTATGACCTTTTAATTTAAAACTTTTCAAAGATGAAATTCAATAGTGTACCTGAATCAGTAGGAAATACGCCACATATAAGACTTTCCGCAATATTCCCGGATCTTGAAGTATGGCTGAAGGATGAAAGAAGAAACCCTGGTGGGAGCATTAAAGACAGGATTGCCCTTGCCATGGTTGAAGATGCTGAGAAAAAAGGCCTTCTTAAGAGCGGAGGTGTAATTATTGAACCTACATCCGGTAATACCGGGATAGGTCTGGCTATGACCGGGGCGGCAAAAGGTTACAGGGTGATACTTACAATGCCTGAGTCGATGAGCATGGAACGCCGTAAACTGCTTCAGGCATATGGTGCAGAGCTGGTTCTTACTGACAAATCGAAGGGAATGAAAGGAGCCATTGAGAAAGCAGCTGAACTGACCGGAACTACTCCCGGTGCATGGATGCCCATGCAGTTTGAAAACCCGGCTAATCCTTTGATTCATGAGAAAACAACTGCCCGTGAGATACTTGCAGACTTTCCTGATGGTATTGATTATCTTATTACCGGCGTCGGGACAGGCGGTCATATCAGCGGGGTAGGGAAGGTGCTAAAAGAGAATTACCCGGGAATAAAAATATTTGCTGTCGAACCTGAAGATTCCCCTGTTCTCAGCGGAGGTTCTCCCGGACCACATCCTATCCAGGGTATAGGCGCTGGTTTTATTCCTGCTACTTATTCAGGTATAGCTGACAGGGTTATCAGGGTCAGCGGAAAGGATGCCTTTTTTATGGCACGAACAGCAGCCCGTACAGAAGGATTGCTTGTAGGTATTTCAACAGGTGCCTCCCTGGCTGCAATTAAGTCATTGGAAAAAGAACTTCCGAAGCGCAGCCGTATTATTACATTTGCCTATGATACAGGAGAGAGGTACCTGAGCGTTGATGACCTCTGGCTCTAAGCACCTGCATAAACAAGCAGAGCCAGCCCGGCCAGGTATGCCAGGAACATAAACATTACCAGGGTGTTGACAGACTTTGTTGCTCCCCTGAACTCTTTCCATATAAATACACCCCACAGTGCAGCAATAAGTGTGGCACCCTGACCAAGACCGTATGAGATTGCATATCCTGCTTTACCTGAGGCTATTATGCTCATTGCCATTCCGATGTTCCATATGACACCTCCCGTTATACCCGTCAGATGAACTCCGAAACTGCCTTTGAAATAGTCGGAAAAGCCTACCGGTTCTCCCTCAAATGGCCTTCTCATTATGAATGTATTGAAAAATAAATTGCTTATAAGTACCCCGAGTGCAAAGAAGAATATTGCAGTATACGGAGTGAGCATCCCTGGTTCCGGATTCTCAAACTCTGAAGCCATTGAACTGGCCACAAAACGATAAAAAAGAGCCATCAGTACCCCGGCTGAAACGGATAGTATAATACCTTTCCTGCCGGCTTTCTGACTGCCGGCACTATGTTTTTTATAGGCAACGGCATCGATAATAA
>JBJKPQ010000053.1:0-7067 GCA_046706305.1 Bacteroidales bacterium | reverse complement strand
GCCTTCTTTCCATAATAGTATTCCACAAACAGGCTCTCAGCATAGTTTCCAAAGCTTTCATGAATCCACATATCTGCCGGGTCAGCATCAGTAATATTATTTGCAAACCATTCATGAGCTGATTCATGGATAATTATGAAATCAAATTTAAGTCCCCAGCCTGTATTACTGAGGTCCGTCCCACGATAACCATTTTTAAATCCATTACCATAGGTAACAGAGCTTTGATGTTCCATGCCCAGGTAAGGGGCTTCAACAAGCTTGTATCCGTCTTCATAAAAAGGATATGGTCCGAACCAATACTCAAAAGCTTTCAGCATCTCAGGTGCCTGCCGGAATTGGACCTTAGCTTTATCAAGATCTTCTTTAAGTACATAATAATCACAATCGAGAGGACCCTTTTCCCCGTCGAACACTTCAAAGAAATGAGCATAGTCAGCAATATTAATATTAACACAGTAATTGCTGATAGGATTATCAACAAACCAGTTATATGTTTTTGTCCCTGTTTTCCTGTTCTTTACAACGCTGCGCAGACGTCCGTTTGAAACATCCATAAGACCTGCCGGCACGTTAACGCTTATAAGCATGCTATCGGGCTCATCATACATATGATCCTTACATGGCCACCAAAGACTAGCCCCCGTTCCTTCACAGGAAGAAGCCACGAAAGGCTTTCCCTTTGAATCATGATCCCATGTAATACCACCATCCCACGGAGGATGACGGGCAACCCTGGGTTTACCGCCATACGTAAGAATAACTGAATATATCTTTCCTTTTTCCTGTTTCTCGTCCATAGTGATCCAATAGACATTTCCTTCCCTCCTGAAAGACAAGCTTTTGCCATCCTGTACCGCGGAGGTCATATTTAGTGGTTCCCGGAGGTCAATCTGCATTACAGATGCAGGATACAACACCTTGTATGTCACTGTATTGGTGCCGTTAACAGAACTATCTGAAGGATTAACAACAATATCCAGATGATAAAAAACAAGATCCCACCACGCCCGTTCAGGTGTTACGGATCCTCTCAGGGTATCCTGCCTTGTAAATTGCCTGTGCGGGAAGCTGAAATGCTGGGCATCGGATGGCATCACTGCAAATAATATTAAAAGTGAAGCCAGGAAAATAATCTTCTTATACATCTTGCTGAACTTTGTTATCGATAAAAAACAAAAATAACCAGATAATGCAAAAATGAAAGCTGTTACACAGAGCATCTTTGTAGCGGAATAAAAGAATTATTCTCAGCTGGGAGGAAATGTTAATGAAAGATATCACAAGTTTTTATAACTTAGATCAAATTTACAAAACCTGAAAGAAATGAAAAGGATCATACTTTCCTCACTGGTACTGATTATTTTAACCTTCAGCATGAGTGGTATCGTAATGGCACAGGAATCTGCCCGGTCAAGGGAGTCTTTTAATCAGGGCTGGAAGTTCATCAGGTATTTTAACGCATCTGATGAAAATGCCGTAATAAGTAAAGAGCCGGAAAACCTGCAGTTACCTTCTGTTGACGACAGTTACTGGAGGAATGTCGATCTGCCTCATGATTGGGCTATAGAGGGTCCTTTTAGTGATACACTGGAGAACAATACTGGTTTATTGCCCTGGAAAGGTATTGGATGGTACAGGAAACATTTCCTTATCAGTAAAAATGATAAGGATAAACGCATATATATCGATTTCGACGGAGCTATGGCTTATGCCAGGGTATGGCTAAACGGGAAATATGTCGGTGGATGGCCATATGGCTATACCTCCTTCAGACTCGACCTGACACCTTATATTATCCCCGGCGGGGATAATGTTATTGCAGTCCGGCTTGACACAAAAAAATGGGATTCGCGATGGTATCCCGGAGCCGGGATATACAGGAATGTATGGCTGGTCAGGACATCCCCTCTCCATATATCGTACAATGGAGTTTTTTGTACAACGCCTGATATCAACAAGGATCGTGGCATGTTGAGTGTGGAAGCTGAGGTTGAAAATCATTTTGAAGATGATGTACCTGTAACGATAAGGGCGACAGTGTATAAGCTAAATGCAAAATTTGAAAAAGAAGGAGGCCCTGTTGCTAAATCAGTTGATGTTAAAGCCTCTGTCCCAGGTATGACGAGCCATGATTTCCGACTTGATATACCGGTAAAGGATCCCGTTTTGTGGGAAATCTATACACCTGAACTTTACAGGGTTCATGTAACAGTATTAAAGGCCAGTGAAGTATCAGATGATTATGAGACCAATTTCGGGTTCAGGACCCTCGATTTCACACCCCGAAACGGGTTACTTGTCAATGGTAAAAGAGTTGAAATCAAAGGAGTATGTAATCACCACGACCTTGGAGCACTTGGTGCAGCATTCAATACCAGGGCAGCTGAGAGACAGCTTGAGCTGCTCAGGGAGATGGGCTGTAATGCAATAAGAACAAGCCACAACCCTCCTGCTCCAGAACTTGTTGATCTGTGCGATAAGATGGGCTTTATGATGGAGGTGGAGGCTTTTGATACATGGAGGATTGGCAAAAAGAAAAACGATTATAACCTTCTGTTCAATGCCTGGCATGTGGAAGATCTTAAGGCCATGGTGCGGCGCGACAGGAATCATCCCTCAGTTATAATATGGAGCATTGGGAATGAAGTACCCGATCAGAAGAACCCCTACCTCTCGCAGGAACTTAATGATATTGTAAAGTCTGAAGATAATACCAGGCCCGTAACTTCCGGCTGTAATGATCCGGATTCAGGCACAGACGGCTTTCAGAAGACACTCGACCTTTTTGGCATCAATTATCATCTGAATGATTATCAAAGGTTTTTTGACGACAAAGACAATGCCAATGAGCCGATCCATTCAAGTGAATCAGCTTCCACAGTAAGTTCAAGGGGTGAATACTTTTTCCCTGTAGTAACCGGAGATCTGATGGACAATCTCCCCGGAAACGGTATATGCCAGGTAACATCATATGATGTAGCTTATCCTGCATGGGCAAGCACACCTGACCAGCAATGGGAGGTACTTGATAAGTTTCCTGCTGTCCTAGGAGAATTTGTATGGACAGGCTTCGACTACCTGGGAGAACCGACACCCTATTCCGGCGACCTTTCGGGTTTAAAACCGGGCACGAGGTGGTATGAACAGACAAAAAAGATGCTCAATGAAATAGGATTAAAGGAAGTGCCGTCAAGAAGCAGTTACTTCGGAATATTTGATCTGGCAGGCTTTAAGAAAGATCGTTTTTACCTGTACCAGTCACGATGGAGACCCGATCTGCCTGTGGCACATATACTTCCACACTGGAACTGGCCAGAAAGGAAAGGTGAGATAACACCTGTGTTCGTTTATACATCAGGAGATGAAGCAGAATTATTTCTTAATGGCAAATCCCTTGGCAGAAAGAAAAAGGGGCAATATGAATACAGGCTGAGGTGGGATGATGTTGTGTACCAACCGGGGGAGTTAAAAGTGATAGCATACAGGAATGGTCAGAAGTGGGCCGAAGATGAAATGAAAACCACGGGTAAAGCTGCGGCCCTTTATGTCTCGGCCGACAGATCATCGGTTAAGGCTGATGGCAGAGACCTTGTCTTTGTAACTGTAAAAATTGAAGACCGCAACGGACTGCTTGTACCGCGATCTGATAACAATATAAATTTTAGTATTGAGGGACCTGGAAGAATAATAGCCACCGACAACGGGGATGCCACAAGTCATGTTCCTTTCCAGTCGCACAGCAGGGATGCATTCAATGGATTGTGCCTGGTGATTGTTGCAGCTGAAAAGGGAGCTTCGGGATCATTTACAGTTAAGGCTTCTTCGAAAAAACTTAAAGACGCTTCAACAACAATAAATATTACTAATAGATAAAATACTTATCGTGTTTTATGAAATTGTTTTATTACAGACGCCTTGTATAAAACAATTTATCATCGCCAAAAGCATAAAAATCCTTAAGGCGGGCTTCCAGTGTAAAACCATTGTTTTCATAGAAAGCTCTTGTCGGAAGATAATGGTCAAGCCCTGATGTCTCGGCTATTAGGATATTGCAGCCCATAAGTGCAGCCTCCCTGCATGTTTGCTCCAGCAGTTTCTTTCCAATTCCCATACCCCTGTAATCATTATGTGTTACAATCCAGTAAAGATCAAAAGATGTTTTTGAGATTGAAATCGGTCCGTAGCATGCATAAGCAACTGTTTTGCCCTCAGCTTCAGCAAACACAAAGTAGTATTCGCTCGATATCCCGTATTTTAGTCTTTCAACTATCAGTTCGAGAGCTATATCAGTCTCATGAGAATAAAAAAAACCTGTTGATTCAACTATCTCCCTGATTCGTTCAACATCACTTTCAAGAGGCATAGTTCTGAATGAAATGTTCATATCAAACTTTTTTAGTTGGGACTTTAAGAAATTACGGATTAAAAAGACACTGATCAAGTATTAAATTCCGGCTACAATTTACAATTTCTTTACACCTGCAGGTCATAAAAAGATTAAAAATTATCGGGTGAAGATAATCAAAGTTGTACAACAAAATATGTTCATGGTAATTTTAATCCTTTGATTAAATCAATAAAAAAACCGCCCCATTCTGTGAGACGGTTTTTGGTGTTAACTTAAAACCTAAAACCAGGATTGGCCGGGCGGCCATATAAAGATGATTACTTCTCTGCTACAACTTCATTGTTGATAAGCATTGGGAAATAAGCTGCAATCATCTGTGTGTTTTCAAGTTCACTATTCTGACCATGAGTAATCTTTTTCTGGTGAAAATATTCACTCCTGTTCAGAAGATCATCGGATGTGGAAAAACCTTCACACGTATTGGATTTGTCGAGTTTCTGGACTCCAAAATAATCTTTGTTACAAGTATATTGTACCGAGAGTTTATCAGACAGGACAATATAATTGTTGCACTTCTTTCCTTTTTTAATAGCAACAGTTACTTCCAGAGGTGAATTCTGGTAACTTATAACAAAAGACTTAAGTTCCTCTCCGTTAATAGTTAAAGGCTGATCTGCCAAAGTGATTGTATAGTCTCCCATTGGAGTATGAGATTGTCCTGTTGCAACTACTTCTCTGGCAAACGATGCGGTACTAAAAGCTACTAATAGTAATCCGGCGAATAATAATTTTTTCATGGCTTTGTTTTTTTTGGTTTCTAATAATTCCTTTTAAATTACTTTTTACTGTCTTCCCTTTTACTGTCTCATATTATCAGGGTGAAGTAATTATCTTAATGTCCATAACGAAATTATACTATATAGTAACACAGAAAAATAGCCATCCAACGGATGGCAGCTATGGACAAACAAATGGTAAAAAACAAAATATAATCAGTTTTTATCAGCAGGTAAAATCTGTGATTTCAGAAGAGAATTTAAGAAACAATCAAGATTATGTATATGAGAAAACACTGTAAAAGATCAATAATCTTCAGCTATTACTGTGTTTTTTTCCACATGACAACCATTGTCTCTTCAGGATGGATAAGAAGTGTTTTTCCGGATAGTTCCCCGTTTTTATTTGAAAAAAGAATCTGACCTTTCATTTTCCTGGCACCAAAGTCTGCCTCAATACGGCTTTCATCATCACGTTTGTTTATAACAACCGTTATAATTGTGTCTCCAGAAATCATTGTTTTCATCAACATGTTATCCTCCGGGGTGCTGAAACTGACAGGGCAGTTTTCTAAGCAATCCTTCAGCTCCTCTTTAAGCAGTCTTTGCAACGAAAGATAATCACCTGAAATTCTGCTCCCAAGTCCTATCAGGGAAGGTATCCAGAGAACTTCACCATTCCCGTATTTATTTCTAAGTGCTACAGGGTCGCCTTCATAAACAGATGCTACAGAACCCGTGCCCGGATAAATTGTACCACGCCATAAATGAGCAGGTATAAAATAATCCTCCCATTTAAGGCCGAAAATATTATCAACCAGCTTGAATTCCCTGATATTGCCTCCAAAGACCTTTTGAAAATCAAAGCCGGTTTCCATTGTATTAAGGAGATTTTCATCGAAGTAGCCTGACAGACCGTCAACAATAAGTTTTCCACCTTTACTGACAAAATTCTCCAGAGAATCTGCATACGCGGATGGTATAGAAATCTGGTGGGCAAGAATTATCGCAGATCCGCTATAGTCATTACGACTAAAATCAAACTCTTCAAATGCCTTTAAGGATGAATTAACGCCCATCTGGCTTAGTGCCTCAAAATAGCTGAGAGCTGATTTCATAACACCTCCGGTCTTACGTGCTTCATAGTCCCGGGCGGAACCTGATGCCATTTTGCTTTCAGCCCACAAAGATTGTCTTATGTATAAAATATTAATCCCCGATTCTGCTTCATGTGCCTTTCTGAATATCTCCCGGTTTTTTTCCATTGCCTTTTGCACAGATGATGCTGCAAGCATTCTTTCTGATGGTTTGTTCATAAAATCGAGCATAGACCATTCACCGGCTTCGATACCGGAACTCCTTGGATTAAGAGTCCAGAATATTGCACCTTTGCCGTTGGTAGCTGTTATTAACCACAGCCACTGAACAATTTCCTCGCTGGTAGGACACATCGGAGCACTTCCACTATATGTATTATTCCCGCCCTGCAGTTCTGTCATGAACCATGGAAGATCACCTGCTCCAGATTTTATAATCTCACTGTTTGCTGACATGGCAAAAGCATATTGTTGCCTGGTAAAATAACCAAAATGCCAGGCAGCATGAGCCGAACCACCAAGGCTGGTAAGAAATTTCCTCCATGCAGGGAAATCATATTCTGCACAGTTCTGAAAGATCTGGTGATTATTCACGTGAAGTTCATGAACAGTGTCATATTTTCTTATTTCAGCAGCTAACCATCCTAAATACCAGGTATTATAATCCAGAAGAAACTCCTGGTCAGCAAGGTCAACTAGAACCGGATAACCCTTTTTGGTAAACTGCTTTTGGGGGTGAGTCTTCTTCCATTGCTTGTATTTCTCTCTGGTGAATTCAGTTTTGGGAATCCATCCGCCGGTTCCCGGTTCGTTTATAAGAACCCATCCATATAAACTGTTAAA
>JBJKPQ010000052.1:0-50092 GCA_046706305.1 Bacteroidales bacterium | reverse complement strand
AAGAAGAAAGTGTGAGTTTGAGTGCGAGTGTGAAGAAAAAAGAGTGAGTTTGTAGTTCGTGCCTTCACACTCACTCTCACACTCACTCTTTTTTAAGCTCCCCAGGCTGGACTCGAACCAGCGACCCTCTGATTAACAGTCAGATGCTCTAACCAACTGAGCTACTGAGGACTGTGTTTTATGTTTTTCTCCGTCGCTTATCTTATTAATTGATAATTAATTGCAGAAGCAGTATAACCAATAACCGATCAGAGAACTTATTTAATTTTAGCAGGCCAAAAGTAAGGGCTTTTACTGAATTAAGCAATATCTTTGGGCAAAAATTTTTAAAATGAAGAAAATCCTTGGTATAGGCAACGCTCTTGTAGATGTAATGACACAGATAAATGACGATTCCATCCTGGAAAGGTTTGAGTTTCCGAAGGGAAGTATGCAGTTGGTGGATGAAGCTAAATCAGCTATGGTAAAGCTGGTTACACAAAAATCAAAAAGGACCCTGGCATCAGGAGGATCCGCTGCAAACACCCTGCACGGACTTGCAATGATAGGCGCTCCTGCAGGTTTTATAGGATCTATAGGAGAGGATGAACTCGGTGATTTTTTTGAGAATGATATGAAGAAAGCCGGAGTGAATACAATGCTGCTAAGAAGAGATACTGTTACAGGTACGGCAGTAGCACTTATTTCTCCCGATTCTGAAAGAACATTTGCAACTCATCTGGGAGCCGCTGTTGAACTTGATGAAAATGATCTGCGACCTGAGTATTTCAGAGGATATAACATTTTATATATGGAAGGCTATCTTATTATCAACAGGGCAATGGTTGAGAAAGCCTGTTTAATGGCCAAGGAGAACAGAATGAAGGTGGCAATCGACCTGGCCAGCTATAATGTTGTTGAAGAACAACTTAATGATTTCAGGGAGATAATTGACAAGTATGTAGATATAGTCTTTGCAAATGAAGATGAAGCCAGGGCTTTTACCGGCCTGGAACCGGAGGAAGCATTACAAAAAATTTCGGAATCGTGTGAGATTGCCGTTGTAAAGGTTGGCAGTGAGGGTTCATGGATAAAAAGAGCTGATGAGATTGTCAAGGTTGGCACAGAAAAGGTTGATGTAAAAGATACGACAGGTGCCGGAGACCTTTATGCCTCCGGCTTCCTGTATGGTTATGCCCGTGATCTTGATCTAGAGAAGTGCGGGCTGATAGGGTCTCTTCTTGCAGGTAAGGTGATTGAAAACATAGGTGCAAGAATGAGTGAGACACAATTTGCCGTCTTAAAAGAATCTGTGAAGACTATTATAAATTATAGTTAGCTTATTCTTCTCTCTCCATGGCCACGTCCGCCTTGTCACCAAGAAGGCTTGTATATGGTTTAATAATATAGTTGAACACTGCCTTTTTTGTCTTGAGCAGATAGCGGTCCAGTGGTGGAGGACCGCAACTCCCGTTGCCCAGGCCACAATCACCCAGATCGACAGTCAGTATTGTCTCTTTCCTTTTTTTCAGCTCATAAGGATGATTGGCAAGGTCCAGGTCCCTTGGTGTATAATGCAGTGCACTGAAGTTCATCAGGTGCGGAGCAGTAATCATGATACCTGTTCCTTCATGGTTTGTCACGGTGAACCATCTTACATCTGTCCGGTTACCACAATCCTGGGTGCGAACATAGGGGACAAACATATCATCGGCCGTTGTTATGTACCTTCCGATAAATGAAGCATGCTTCCTGTCGACATAGTTCTCAAAGGGTCCTGCTCCAAAATATTCGACATTCTCAAATCCCGGATCAAGGCTGAAAATATAGCCCAGACGGGGTAGTGGCCATGAAGCCGAATCGGGAAGAAAGGTTGTGTTTACATCGATTGTACCGTCGCCATAGACAGTATAAACGGTATTGGATATTATTGAATATCCGCCAGGGTCGCTCGACTTGAGTGATACTTTTATCTCTGCCTTATTATCTCTTATCTGATCTGCACTGAAGGAGTTAACTTCGCTACTAAGATCCCATAGCTTATGTTTTGCCATATCCCTGTTCCTCGACCATGTATCATTATCGACGGGTGCCCTGTAAATGTTGACAATAGGTCCCCCTATGCCTGTATACTCCACTTTGGCATTTTCCTGGCCTTGTCTTCTTTTCATAAATGGCGGTATATCTTTCTCCCTGGAACTGAAAATTGGTGTTTTGAAGTAGCTAAGCCTAGTTATTGTTCCGGCGGATTTACTGAATGACAGATTGAAAGATTTACCTTCTATCCTGATATTATCTCCATCTTCTTTCATGTTAAGAGGGGGAATGGATGAAGGATCTGTTGGCTTTACTTCGGGTACATCTACCGGCATCTTCATCTGTGCCGAAGCAACTATATGTCCTTTCTTCGCCCATAGCTCATCCTTGTGCAGCCTGAAATAAATATTCAGAAAATACTCGGAACCCGGCCGGGCTGTTATCTTACCAACAGGAACAGTGATGATTTCCGATTCACCGGGTTCAATATCCAGTTTTTCCAGAGTGCCTGATCTGATTATTCCCCCATTACATTCAAGCACCCATGACGGATCATATTGCCTGAGGTTGATGAACAGGTTTTTGTTTTCGATTTTTATTTCCCCCTTTGCCAGATCTTCAGGATTTATCCAGACATTCTGGTATACTTTTTTTACCTCTTCCATCTTTGGAGTGATTGTCCTGTCGGGGGTTGTAAGCCCGTTTATACAAAAGTTGCCATCGTTTGGCTCGTCTCCGAAGTCGCCGCCATAGGCAAAGAAATATTTTCCTGGTCTCCCGGGAATCTCCTTTGCAAGACCCTGGTCGACCCAATCCCAGATGCAACCGCCTATAAGTCTTTTGTATTTATAGATTACATCCCAATATTCCTGCAGGTTACCCACAGCATTACCCATGGCATGTGAATATTCACACATAATAAAGGGTTTGGGATCATCTTTTTGACCGGTTTTTTCGAGCCAGCTGACAGCAGGATACATTGTTGACTCTATGTCGGCTACCTTGTTGTATATAGAATAATGTACAGGCCTTATTGTATCCCGTTCTTTTATAGCATCACGGCATGCCACAAAGTTCTCACCAGGGCCGGCTTCATTTCCCATCGACCATATTATAACCGATGGATGATTCTTATCACGTTCCACCATTCTTACAACCCTGTCGACATGAGCTTTTTTCCACTTTGGATCGTGTGCAAGCGATTCTTTACCATAACCCATGCCATGAGATTCTATATTAGCCTCATCAATAACATAGATGCCATATATGTCACATAATTTATAGAAATCCGGATGGTTGGGATAATGGCTTGTACGGACAGTGTTTATATTAAACTGTTTGAACAATTCAACATCACGTTTCATAACTTCATAACTCACTGTACGTCCGGTAAAAGGATCATGCTCATGACGGTTAACGCCTTTTATTTTTACGCTTTTGTTGTTTATCCATAGTTGCTGGTCCTTTATTTCAATTTTTCTGAAACCAAATGGTGTTGATAATACTTCCTGCACCATGCCTGTTCTATATTTCATGACAAAAACCACCTGGTACAGGTTGGGTATCTCGGCTGACCACAGATCCGGATTATCTACTTCTGCCGATTCTGATAAGGTAAGGCCGTTTTTTGCGGAAACCTGTTTTAAAGGTATTTCCAGGAGAGGCTTTGTCATATCAGGCAACTTACCATACTTTGTCAGAAAAACACTGCATGTCAGGGGACCCTTCCCGCCGTTATTCCTGAATTTCAGGTCCATATTAAGATTTGCTTTTGTCAGATCATCGTTGAAGGTGGGTTTAAGGCTGAAATCCCAAAGGTGCAACTTTGGAACCGCGTACAGGTAAACATCGCGGTAAATACCGCTCAGCCTGAACTTATCCTGATCCTCCAGGTAGCTGCCATCCGACCAGCGGTAAACCTCAACCGCAACATCATTGGTGCCCTGCTTTACATACCTGGTAATATCAAACTCTGCGGGGGTCATACTGCCTTGGCTGTAGCCAACTTTCTGCCCGTTAACCCAGATATAAAAGGCACTTTTTACTCCGTCGAAATGGATAATTATTTCATCACCTGACCATCCGTCAGGAATAGTAAAGCTGCGTTTATATGAACCTACAGGATCTGGTTCCATGTACTGTGTATAATAGACAGGAGGATTCCCCAAAATCTTTGGTGGATTTTTCTCAAACGGATAGGTGATATTTGTATAGATAGGAGTACCATAGCCTTTCAGTTCCCAGCATGACGGTACCTCAATATTATCCCAGGCATGTATGTCGAAATCGTTCTTAAAGAAGTCTACAGGTCTCAGATTAGGATGTTTTACCCAGTTGAATTTCCATGTTCCATTAAGGCTCATGTATAAAGGTGAATTTACGGGTATGTCAGCTATTGCCTGGCTAACACTTGTATAAGGTACATAATGGCTGTGCGGATCTTCTTTGTTAATTCCGATTACCTGTTCATTTTCCCAGTCGGGCTGGGCTGAAAGAGGTATCAGAAACAGTAATCCGGCGATAAATGATAAAAACGTTTTCATTATGGTTTGTGTGTTTATTGGTTAGCTTCCTGTTTTATATAGTTATAAAATAGTGAGTTGAAATCCGTGAAAGATAAGTTTAACAATTCATAAAATTATGTGTTATATTAGTATGATTTGAGCCAATAAGTTAGAAATTCGTGCTTAAACAATGTAAATTAAAATGATAATTCTTTAATCTTAACCTTTAAATAGCTTAAAAACCATGACTTATACACCATCAGACAGCCGATACGATTCAATGACATACCGACGCTGCGGCAAAAGTGGTATCAGATTACCTGAGATATCCCTGGGTTTGTGGCATAATTTCGGATCTGTGGATGTTTTTGAAGACTTCAGGAAGATCCTTTGGAAAGCGTTTGATGCCGGGATTACTCATTTTGACCTGGCAAATAACTATGGTCCTGTTCCCGGATCAGCCGAGGAAAATTTCGGAATCATTTTGAAGAAGGATTTTAAGGGTTACAGGGATGAGATGATAATTTCCACAAAAGCAGGTTGGCAGATGTGGCCCGGGCCTTATGGCGATTTCGGTTCAAGAAAATACCTTCTTGCAAGTCTCGACCAGAGCCTTGACAGGATGGGGTTGGAGTATGTTGACATTTTCTATTCCCATCGTCCCGACCCGGAAACTCCCCTTGAAGAAACTATGGGGGCTCTTGCCCATGCCGTACATTCAGGGAAGGCTCTGTATGCAGGCATATCCAGCTATCCGGCCGCTTTGACAAGGAAGGCCGTGGCTATCCTGAAGGATATGGGTGTTGATTGTCTGATCCACCAGCCAAGTTATTCAATGTTTAACAGGTGGGTCGAAGATGGCTTACTTGATGTACTCGAAGAGACAGGGGTAGGGTGTATCCCATTTTCACCGCTTGCACAGGGATTGCTTACAAATAAATACCTTAAGGGGATACCGGAAGGATCGCGTGCAGCAAAATCCACTGGTTTCCTGAGGGTTGAGGATGTAACTGAAGAGAAAATTGAAAAGGCCCGCAGGCTTAACGATATTGCAGCTGAAAGAGGACAGTCTCTTGCACAGATGGCAGTAGCATGGTTGTTGAAAGACCAGCGTATAACATCGATACTGGTAGGTGTAAGCAGTGTTGATCAGCTTAATGATAATTTGTCAGCACTCAATAACAAGACCTTTACAGAGGAGGAGCTGAAGGTAATAGAGAATGTACTGAAGGGGTGAAAGTAAACCCACCCCTAACCCCCCCCGACGCTTCGGTCGGGACAGGCCCGACGCTTCGGTCGGGACAGACCTCCCAAGAGGGGAACCAAGAGCCCAAGCCTCACCATTATGCCGTTGTGCCGTTGTGCCTTTGCGCCATTTTTAGTATCTCGGAAGGCGCCAGCCATTGTGATATTCGGGAGTTATATAGCTGTTTGCCGAAGAGGAAAGAAATTGTTGCTTTGAATCATCCCATTGTATTTTCTCTCCTGTGCGATATGCAATGTTTCCCATTTGTGCCACAAGGGCTACATTCCTTCCTACATTAATATCTGCATGGAGTTTTTGAGGTGTATTATCCCTGATACATCCAAGGAAATTCTTAACATGAAGGTCGAGACCATTCCCAACATTTCTCTGGTGAGGTACGGCTTCTATCCGTTTTTTCTCGGGAACCACTTCCCATCCGTTCCTGTCGAGTACCAGGGTGCCGTTTTCTCCTATATACGACATCCCGTGAGGTCTTTCCCAGTTACCCAGCCCGATGCCGATAGTATGTTCCCAGATGAGTGAGAAATCCCTGAAATCGTACACGGCTGTCATTGTATCCGGTGTCTCCATGGCATCGTCTGGGAATGCATATTTACCTCCCGTTGACATAACAGAATCGGGTAACGATCTGTCCATCCCGTAAAGGATATAGTCAATGAGATGAACTCCCCAGTCAGTCATTACTCCACCTGCATAGTCCCAGAACCAGCGGAAAGTAAGGTGAAAACGGTTTTTATTGAAGGGTCTCATTGGAGCCGGGCCAAGCCACATGTCGTAGTCAACTCCACGCGGAACATCTGAGTCAGGAACTTTGGGTACCGCGCCTTTCCAGTCGACATACGACCATGCTTTGCACGTTCGTATACGGCCTAGTTTTCCGGAACGCAGGTAATTAACAGCATCGACGAAATGAGGCTGGCTTCTCTGCCATTGTCCGACCTGTACAATCCTGTTATGCTTTTTCACGGCTCTCTGCATTATATTTATCTCGGCTATCGAGTTGCCAATTGGTTTTTCAACATAAACATGTTTTCCTGCTTCCAGGGCATCCACCATGATGAGGCAATGCCAATGGTCAGGCGTACCTATAATGACAGCATCAATATCCTTGTTATCAAGCATATGACGGTAGTCGAGGTAAAGCTTGGGTCGCGGATGGCCCATTTTAATGAGGTCATCGGTACGGCCGTTAAGGACATTACGGTCAACATCGCATAATGCTATGCACTCAACTTCTGGATTTTTAATAAAGGAAGTAAGGTCTGCAAACCCCTGACTGTGCCCGCCAATAAGGCCAACTTTAATTTTATTGCTGGGAGCAACAGCAGTTTTTCCTCCCGATATAGCATCAAGAGGAAGTACACTGCCGGCTGCCAGCACCGATGCTGTCTTTATAAAATCTCTTCTTGTGGAACTCATGATTGTCATGGTTTTTATATAAAAACTGCAATTTACTATTTATAAAAACCATGATCAACCAGGCAGTTCTTAAAATTTATAAAAAATCATTTTGTCGGTTTAAATATAAGGTCAACCACGTTGGCTTTCCGGAACATCATGTCTGCGATCCTTTTTATATCTTTTACTGTGAATGATTTCAGGATGTCTTCATAATTCGCCGGGTCGTTTGAGTTAATGCCATAACTGTAATACCTTGTAAGAGTAGCCAGCCAGTAAGCATTGTGTGTCCTGGCTTCCTCCCTTGTTTTCAGCAGGTTATTGACAGACTTGTCGAGGTTTTCCTTCGTAGGGCCATTTTTCATGATATTATTTATCTCGCGGTAAATTATGGCCTTCAGTTCTTCAGCCCTGGCGGGATCGCAATCGAATGTGATCATTCCCTCACCCATTTGTTCCGGACGTTTTTCCTCATCCAGGGAGACTGAAACGCCATATGTACCTCCCTCTTCTTCCCTCACCTTGTCGGTATAAACCAGGTCGAGAATACCTTTAAGAACTTCGAGTCCGAGATAGTTATATGGTGTATATTTCATGCCTTCCTCGAAGGAGATGAATACTGTCGCTTTTGGAATTGTCAGAGGCAGACTGATCTGTTTTATTATTTTGCCTTCAGGCTGCCTGATTTTCCTGTCCACCCATGTTTCCTTTCTTCCTTTTGGAGGTAGTGAACCAAGATATTCTTCTACCATCCGCTTTGCAGTATCAATACCTATGTTACCAACAATAAAGAAGGTAAATTCATCTGCAGCATCAAAACGGTCTGTATATACTTTCTTAATATCATCGAGAGTAATCTTGCTTACAGATTCCTTTGTCAGTACAGGTGTGCGTGGATTATATCCGGTTGTAATCAGGGAAATACTGTCGCTTTTAATTTTGTTGGGATCTTTTTCCATGTTACCTATGTAGGCGGTATAGCGACCTATGATAGCATCATGGGCAACCTTGTCGAAGCGGGGATGGGCAAATCGCAGGTATAGCAGCTGCATCATGGTTTCAAAATCTTTTGGAGTGGATGATCCCGATAATGATTCTGTTGTTTCACTCAGACCCACACTGACACTGGCCTTTTTCCCTGCCAGCATTTTTTGCAGGGTTACATTATCGTAGTCACCTATACCATACATCGGAATAACAGCAGGGAGCATATATGCAGGAAGGACGAGGTTATTATCAAGTTTTGATATTCCGCCAAAGCTATAAGCTGCCAGCAATACATTATCTTTTTCATAGTCAGTCCTTTTGAAGATTACCCTGACATTATTTTTCAGAGTCCATTCTACGGCATTAAATTGTGGCAGCTCAGTGGTCTTAATTACGGGTGACCCTTTTAGTTTCTCATTAATAAGTGATTCTGACAATTCTTTGTCCTGGTAAGGAGTAAGTTTTTCTTGTTTGACCTTATTTATTATTTCAAGGGCCTCTTCTTTATTAAGATGCACAATGTCATTACCCTCAAGGCCCTGAACAACAATTGTTCTGTTTAAATCGGTCATCAGTTCCTGGTATTTTTTCGAGACTTCTTCAGCTGAGATGCCGTTTATAACTTTCTTGAGGAACTCATAATCAAAATCCATGGATGTCAGTGGTTCTCCGGTAAGAAAATAATTCTCCATACCCTGGATATATGTATCATTGTCAATTTTATCCCTTTGCTTGTAATTGCTCTCATATGTCGAAAGCATTCTTGCCTTGGCTCTCTTCAGTTCCCCCTCAGTAAAGCCGAACCTTCGGGCTCTTTCAGCTTCGGTATAAATAGCTTCCAGTGCTTTGGCCTCTTCATTTTTTCTTGCTGTAGCATCAATAGTGAATGCGTCATAGCCTCTAGCGTAATACCCCCCGTATGAGATACTTCCTGTGATGAAAGGCGGGTTTTCCTTCTGAAGCAGTTCACTTATCCTTGCATTTAACATTGAATTCATCAGCGAGATAACATGATCCTCCCTGATATAAGCTTCGTTCTTGTCTTTTGCAGGAACTGCTTTTTCGATGGAAATTACTGATACCGAAGTCTGCGGGGCTTCCTTATCCTGGGCAAGGACAAAATATGTTTCCTTATGATCTGGAACGAGAACAGGATTTCTTGGTGCAGGATTAACGGGGGCAGGCACATCTGCAAAGATTTGTTTGATGGTTTTTTCAACCCTGTCTACATCAATATCGCCTACGATAGCTATTGCCTGCAGATCAGGACGGTACCACTTATGATAGTAATTTCTAAGCGTATCCGGGGCAAATGTCTTAATCACATTTATGTCGCCTATTATATCTCTTTCCGCATATTTTGATCCTTTAAGGACAACAGGTATTACCTTGAATATCATTCTCCTGGCAGCATTCTTACTGGTTCTCCATTCTTCGCTTATCACACCTCTTTCCAGGTTTATTTCCTTATCCGACAAGGTAATGAAATGCGACCAGTCATTCAGTATAAGAATACATGAATCAACAAGACCGGGGGCATCCACAGGTACATCCGACAGGTTATAAACAGTCTCATCAAAACCTGTATATGCATTTATATTGCGTCCGAAAGCCACACCGTGCTTTTCAAGGCTGCTGATAATTGCCTTATCGGGGAAATGTTTAGTCCCGTTAAAAGCCATATGCTCCAGAAAATGAGCAAGGCCGTTCTGATTATCATCTTCCAGAATGGCACCTACATTCTGTATAATGTAGAAACTTGCCCTTTTTTCAGGTTCGTTGTTTTTCCTGATAAAATATGTTAATCCGTTTGGCAGCTTGCCCATACGAATCGCCGGATCAACCGGTGCAAATGAAGAAAGATCGTTCTGTGCATACAGATTTGCTGTAAGTACTAAAGCAATAACAGCACTTAGAAATGACTTGAATGTTTTCATACGGAAAAATTTTGATTTTCATATTTAATCCACATAACTACACTCTTAAGTTTTTATAGTTTGTTTATAGTATGCGGATCTCATTATAGCAAAATAAAATAAGTTCAAAGGAATAACAATCAGCACATCAAAAAAGCAGCATGATGGGCCATAAAATTAATTATCCCTCTGAAAAAAATCAAAGATTTGTTTAAAAAAGTCCGTGGAACTCAGCGTTAATCTTATCTATTACCTCGCTCAGGTGATCATTATTGTTTGGGAAATCGTAATGATCGGCTTCAATAATAAGTACTTTACCCAGGTTATATGATTCCATCCAGGCTTCATACCTTTCATTCAGTCTTTTGAGATAATCCAGGCGTATCGAACTTTCATATTCACGACCTCTTTTCTGTATCTGGTTTACCAGGGTTGGTACTGAGGCTCTCAGGTAAAGCAACAGGTCGGGCGGTTGAACAAGTGAGCACATTAATTCGAAAAGAGTTGAATAGTTTTCAAAGTCCCGTGTCGACATGAGACCCATGGCATGAAGGTTAGGGGCGAAGATATAAGCATCTTCGTAAATTGTCCTGTCCTGTATTATTGTCTTGTCTGATTTTCGTATTTCGAGTATCTGGCTGAACCGGGAGTTCAGGAAGTAGATCTGCAGGTTAAAAGACCATCTTTGCATGTCTTCATAGAAGTCATTAAGGTAAGGATTATCATCAACATCTTCATAATGAGGTGTCCATCCGAAATGTTTGGCCAGCAAACCGGCCAGTGTAGTCTTGCCCGAACCAATGTTCCCTGCAATAGCTATATGCATATGTTTAGGTATTATTTTTACAAATGTTAAATTTAGTAAAAATTGACACAGGTTTATTAGAATGCATTCCTAATTTGCATATAAGTTCATTTGATACCGGCAATGGAATAAAGGTCCTCTATATATTCCCTTGTATTAGAAAGCCTCGGCACCTTGTTTTGTCCTCCGAGTTTATTTTTTGCCTTCATCCATTTATTGAAGGTTCCGGCCGGAACAGTCTTTACACTTGGCATAACAAGGTTTAAATCTTTATGCCTTTTGGCCTCATAATCTGAATTAACAGCTTTGAGTGAATTATCAAGGATCTCAGTAAACAGCTTTAAATCGTCAGGTTGCTTTTCAAATTCAATTATCCATTCATGCGAGCCTTTTGTTGTGGCACTCATGAAAACAGGTCCGGCACTGTATTCTGCAATAATGGCCCCTGTGGCCCTGCATGCTTCCTCCAGGGCCTTGTCTGCATTATCAACAATTAATTCCTCCCCGAAAACATTAATATGGTGCTTGGTTCTTCCTGTAATCCTGAACCTGTGCGGACTGAGGGAGGTAAAACGAATAGTGTCTCCCATCATGTATCTCCATAATCCTCCGTTAGTAGAAATAATGATAGCATAATTGACATCTTTTTCAACATCCGCAATTGTGTAAACGGGAGGTGAGGCAGAGTTAATCTTATCAGCAGGAATGAATTCAAAAAAGATACCGTAATTTAACATCAGGAGCATATCATTTTTCGTCAGGTCATCCTGGATACCGAAGAAACCCTCCGATGCATTATATGTTTCCATATATTTCATCTGGTCACCTACGATAAGTTTCCTGTACTGTTCACGATAAGGTGTAAAACTTATGCCACCATGAAAGAAAACCTCAAGGTTGGGCCAAACGTCAAGGAGATTGGATTTCCCTGTATATGCAAGTATCTGTTTAATTAGTACAAGATACCAAGAAGGTACTCCCGAAATATTAGTAACATTCTCGTTGACACATGACCTGGTTATCAGATCAAGTTTCTTCTCAAAGTCCTCGAGTAGCGCAATCTTTTGTTTAGGGGTCCTGATTATTTCAACCCAGAAAGGTGCGTTTTCAATCAGGATGGCAGACAGATCTCCATACAATGAATCGTTGTTGAACTGGTTCATACGGTGACTGCCTCCCAGGGTAAGGGATTTGCCTGAAAAAATTCTTGTTTCAGGATTAAGCATCGCATAAATGGCAAGGATATCTTTGGCAGCCCTGTAATGACATTCTTCAAGAGCCTCCCTGCTCATTGGAATAAACTTGCTTTTAGAGGCTGTGGTACCTGAGGATTTTGCAAACCATTTGATCTCCCCCGGCCAGAGAAGATTGGATTCCCCCTTCCTGAGCCTCTCAACATAGGGTATAATATCCTCGTATGTCTGAACAGGAAACCTTTGCTGGTATTCGGGAATTGATTTTATCGAGGAATATGAATATTTCTTGCCCCATTCTGTTGAGGCCGACTTTGCAAGCAACCGGTAGAGTGTCTCCTGCTGGGTCTCAACAGGATATTTCTTAAACAGTTCAATGTTGTTAATGCGTTTGGCATTCAGCCAGTTAACAATAGAAGGGATAATGGGCATGTAAAGTTCTCTTTGGACTTAAAGATAATTAAAAATCCTTTGTTGTCCTTTTTATATTTACAGGAAGACCTCTTTAAGTATTTTCAGGGAATTGATCTTTTTAAGCCCCGGCAGATGAAGCGAATAATATCTTAAAAGTGAATCCAGTACTTCATTTCTCTGCTTTCCGGTAAGACCAATCTTCCCCGAAGAATCATATGAAGAGTTAAAAAATGCTGCCAGGATCCCTGATATCTCCTGGTTTACATAATTGCCATGGAAAGGTGGAAGAGTCACAAATGTACCGTTATCCAGATCAAAAAAGACATCTCCGGCAGAAGAACCGGGTGATGGTTCAAAACCAAGATAACTTCCCAGTCCGGCCAGAAAAGCAATATGAAAATTTGCATAATCATCTCTGCTGATGTCGAAATACCTTATGGCATTTTCAATATAGTCAAAGAGCTCATCATTGGGACTTTCCTCCCTTAGTACTGTGGTTAAAGCTTCTCCCAGGAAAAGGGCAACGGTACTCTTTTTTATATCAGTATATATGTTGTATGGAGAATAAACAGCCGAGAACTCTTTAAGCGACTGCATCTCTCTCGACTCTTTGTAATTAACCTCAAGATCCAGTATTGATAATGGCTGGAACAATATATTATGTCTGCCTGCTTTTTTATTTCGCATTCCCCTTACGAGAAATGATAAACGCCCGAATTTTTTTGTGTAAATCTGTGCCACTATACCGGAGTCGGTATATTTTATCTTGTGGAGTATTATTCCCCTGGTTTTCTCAAGCATAGCTCCTGTTGAATCAGACAAATATAAAATTATTATATTTACTGGTCAATCAATCAAAACATGGCATTAACTAGTAATGGTGAACTGGTAAAGAGAATTGCAAGGCTTGTCAGACAAAACCAGGAGCTTGAGGAACAGCTTAAAAGAGTGATCAGGCTGAATGAGAAACTGACCAGGGAAAATGAGAAGCTGAAAAATCTGGCTGAAAAAATATCTTCCGGAGGAAAACAGGCTTCAGGCATTACCGAAAGGAAAGAACGTTCTCTTAAGTTTGATATGGCAACTGTTTTGTTTGCCGATATACATGGATTTTCAAAGTTAACCGAGGATATGAACTCTTCAGCCCTTATGGATGAGCTTGATGAGATCATTTTTGAATTTGACAGGATAGCTGCGAAGTATAAGATTGAAAAAATAAAGACTATAGGTGATACCTTTATGTGTGCCGGTGGTATTCCCGTGAAGAATATCACCAATCCTGTTGAGGTAGTGATGGCTGCCATCGGGATGCGCGAATTTCTAAGAAGGTATGAAGAGGGAAAGAGGGGCTCCGGCAAACGTATCTGGGAACTTAGGATAGGTATTCATACGGGACCAGTAACAGCTTCAGTATCTGGAAGAAAAAAGATAAGCTACGATATCAAGGGCGACACAGTGAATACCGCCAGCAGGGTGGAAGCACTGTCAGATAACGAAAGCATATTGATATCGGTTATGACCTATGAACTTATAAAAGAGTTTTTTGATTGTGAGTATTCAGGTAAACTTCCGGTTAAATATAAAAATGAACTTCAGATATACAAGGTCAGGGGCTTGAAACCTGAATTATCGGAAGACGCAAAGGGAGCTGTCCCCGGTCATTCCTTTAGGATAAAATTCGGACTTATACGTTTTACTGATATGCAGGAAGTTATTCTTGATAAACTTGAAAAGGAACTTCCGTCTTATCTTTATTATCATAATGTAAAGCATACCGTTGATGTGGTAACGGAGGTGGAGCTTATAGGCTGGGCCGAAGGATGCAGCGACGAAGAGATATTACTATTGAAAACCGCAGCCCTGTTTCACGATGCGGGACATACGGTTTCCTATGATAATCATGAGCATTATGGTACTGTAATGGCAAGAGAGATGCTGCCGGCTTACGATTATACACCCGAACAGATTGAAAAGATATGTTCTATAATTATGGCTACCAAATTGCCTCCGGAACCGAAGAACCTACTTGAAAGGATAATATGCGATTCTGATCTTGATTACCTTGGGAGGAGTGACTTTATCCCCGTATCAAACACTCTTTATGAAGAACTTAAGGCTCAGGACAAGATGAGATCTTTAAATGACTGGAATAAGTTACAGGTGAAGTTTATATCAGGTCACCAGTATTTTACCAAGACCGCCAGGAGCCTGAGGGAAGTTAATAAACAGCTTCAGATTGAACGGATTCAGAGTCTTATTACTGACTGATCACCTTACAATAAGCATCTTGGTTACACACGACTGCGAGCCGTCGTCACTGGCACAGAAGACAAGGTTGACCCCTGTAGTAACCCGGCGCCCGTTATATGTATGCAGGTCCCAGGTGGCCTGGCCTCCATCCGACACTGTCTCATAAACAAGGTTGCCACTAATATCGGTTATCCTTATCTGTGTGTTTCTTACAAGTCCGGTAATTGTAACATTACCGTTATAGTCTTCCCTGACAGGATTAGGGAATGAATAGACATTTGAAAAATTCTCTTCGCCCGCCGTGGCATTATTCCGGTACGATTGAATTCCTTTGGATGTACCGAACCATACGTCTCCTGTTTTATTGTCAACGGCCAGGCTGACGACAGAGTTTGAGAGTATCGGGCTGTTTTGTTCATTAAAATTCTTAAGTGTCTTTGTCCCGTCAGATGTAACCAGGTATGCGCCTGAACCAGATGTCCCCAGCCATTTCCTGTTGGCACCGTCTACCGCGATAGCAGTCACTGCCTCTGTTCCAAGGAGGTAATCAGCCAGTCCTGTGCCGTCGTTCCTGGGGATCTTAATCCTTGAAGCTCTGGCCTCCCCATCAAATATCCTTTGCGGGTTATAATAAACCAGGGGACCCTGATCTGTTCCTACCCAGATATTACCATCCAGGTCCTCAGCTATGGAATAAACAACGGAAATGATCTTTCCTTCTCCGTCTTCCACAAGCATCTTCTTTGCCCTGTCGTCATTAAAATTTTCTGGGGTATTATTGTCATCCAGCACAAACAGGCCGTAACCTCTTGGCAGGGTAATCCACTTATAGCCGTTTTTTGCAATAACTATATCACCCATGTCAGGGGCATCAATAGTGAGGGGATTGACGATCCAGCTTCCGTCTGGTTTCAGAACTTTGATGCTTCCCGGTACCTCCGTCTGTGTTATCCAAAGGTAATTATTCCTGTCCATGGCCATGCCGCAAATCCTCACATAATGCTGTCCGGGAATGATTGTCTGTAAGGGCGAATTTGCTTCGGTGTATTCATTTACAAGTTCATTATTCCGGTATTCAAGTAAACCCCAACCCCATGTTGTGATAAACATATGGGAATTGTCGGAAGGATCAATAAGTGATCTGAGCGGATCTTTGATGGATGATGATGTGAGATTGGTCCATTTATTGTTTTCAAATACAGATATCTTCATGGGCCTTCCCATATTGTTCCATGCAACAGTGGTGGCCCCGCCGCAGATAACTGTTTTCCCGTTCAGTGCATTGATGCTGAACGCATCATTGCCGGCAGGACCCGGCAGGGTCAGTGCCGAGAATGACTTCATAGCTGTTCCTTTCACGAGCCCTGAACTTAAATCTGCTATCCAAATATCTCCATTGTCAATAATACCCTGCCTGATATCTGTATTGCCCCATCCATAACCATTTACAGATGTAATCAGTGATCCGTCCGAAGAATAATAGTCTACCGAATGACTTGATGAGACTGTAAAACCATCGGAAGCCGGATCAATTGACAGGTTGATAATGCCAGGCCTGTAAGAAAACAGTGAGACTGATCCGTCAGTTTTGTATATCCTGTCGCCGTCGGCAATTGGATCTGTATAATTCACATATAAAAAACCACCGGAGAACACAAGGGCTGTATAAGTGCCGGATGGTTGGGGCAGGTTGTTAATACGCGTCCAGTTGCCAAAATAAGACAAACCCTGGGTGTTTATATCAGCATAGTATACACCATTGCCCGTAGCAGCATAAATATTGCCGTTTCCAAAAGTTTTATCATATATCGCGGGATTACCCGAATCGCTTCCCGGCTTCCATGTATCATATATCTCTTTCCCCGGTATATCAATTACTACGATTCCAAAGCTGCATGCCAGGTAGGCATATTTGCCGGAAGTCCTTATTCTGTAAATTGTTTTAAGTCCGGGAATGTATTTCCTGTTGATATCCGGTATGTTATATATTGTATTTTTACTTACAAGGTCGATTCCGGTACTTGTATAGGCAATAATCAGTGTTTTATATTCATCAGACCAGCCAATTGTGCTTATCCCTGTTTCTGTCAGGCCTGTTATCCTTGAAATTGCCTTAAGCTCATCATATTTTTTGTTATAAGCTAAAACGGATAACCCGGTTGAGGCATATATCTCATCATTACCTGCCACAACACATTCGGCAGTATTATAGGTAAGATGGTCCGACCATGTCCCTACAGGAGTCTGACCATGAAGCCTGGTGGCTAAAAATAATACCAGGGATATGACCGGTATGAGTCTCATCAATGAGTAACTGTTATTGAATTGTCTTTATTGCCCGGGAGCATTGTAGCTGCCGAGGAAATCTTTAAGTTTACTGAAAGCACGCGCCCTGTGTGAGACTGTATTCTTCTCGGCCAGATCCATTTCTGCAAATGTTCTTGTCTTACCTTCGGGAAGAAATACCGGATCATAGCCGAAACCATCAGTGCCTCTTTTCTCACTTGTGATCTGGCCATCCACTTTCCCCTCGAAGAGATATTCCCTGTTATCAAGAATAAGTGCGATGACAGTTCTGAACCGTGCTTTCCTGTTGTTTTGACCCTCAAGCATTGCCAGGACTTTTACTATGTTGGCCGCAGAGTTTTTATCTTCTCCCGCAAATCTTGCAGAGTGTACACCCGGCTGACCGCCGAGAGCTTCTATTTCCAGTCCTGTATCATCAGCAAAGACATCAAAGCCTGTAGCCTTGTGTATATACCTTGCTTTCGAGAGGGCATTACCTTCCAGATCAGGTTCGTTTTCCGGTATGTCATCTGTTATATTGAGATCGTTAAGGCCCAGCAGTGTGAAACTGTTTCCAAGAATACTTTTAATTTCTTTTATTTTATGTGGATTGCCGGAAGCAAATACAAGTTTCATAAATGGTAATTTTAGTGCTGTAAATGTAGTCAAATTTGAGCTTTCCTTTTTGACCTGATTTTTATAAGTGCTACATTTGGATTAATTAAAAGCAAGATAATTATTTATGGCCTGTTTGTTAAGGTTGGGTTTCATACTGGCTTATCTGTTTGCCGGATCACTGGCAACAGCTTCCCCGGAGCAGGCTGACGGTTCTGAAAAGGACATGCCTTATGTCTCCTCTATTATTTTGAATAACGATTCGGTATATCCCGTTGCGCAGGGGGAAGGAAGAGATGAAAAACCTGTAGTGCTTGGGCACAGGTTCAATAATATTGACTTTGAAATTTCGGGGAACCATGTCGCCTCAATGAGATTTTACCTTGAAGGATTCGACAGGCAATGGACGGGATGGATCGGCAGTTTATACAAGGAATATACAAACCTGCCTTCCGGGAATTATGTTTTTCACGCCGAGTACCGCGATGAAAATGGGCGCTATGGGAAAATACAGGATTTGCATGTGAGGATTTTGCCGGTCTGGTACCTATCACTGCCAGCTATTTTAATTTACCTGTTGTTCCTTGCCACTGTAATAAGGGTGGTTTGGCTTCAGCTTCAGCTTAGGTTTGCACGTACTCAGTATATGCTTGAGCATATAATAAATGAAAGAACTGAGGATCTGATAATTGAAAAGGAAAAAACAGAATCGTTACTGGCTAATGTGCTTCCTAAAAATACTGCCAGTGAATTAATGGCAAAAGGGAAAGCAACTAAGATTAAATATAATTTTGTTACAGTGCTGTTTTCTGATATACAGGGGTTCACACAGATTGCTGAGGTTATGAATCCGGAAGTACTTATTGATGAACTCGACAAGTTTTTCTTTTATTTCGATTCTGTCGTGGAGAAATACGGAATTGAAAAAATCAAGACAATTGGCGATGCTTATATGTGCGCCGGGGGTATACCCGAGAAAAACAGGACAAACCCGGTAGAAGTGATCCTTGCAGCTCTTGAGATGCAGTCATACATGAAAAAGCTAAAGGAAACAGCCAAACTTGAAGGGATAAAATACTGGGATATAAGGATAGGAATACATACCGGTACAGTGGTTGCAGGGGTTGTGGGTCATAAGAAACTGTCGTATGATATCTGGGGTGATACTGTAAATACGGCTAGCAGAATGGAATCATCGGGTGAGGCTGGAAGAATAAATATCTCCGGTACAACCTATGAGTTTGTAAGGGAATTCTTTGACTGCGAATACCGTGGTAAAATGCCTGTTAAATACAAGGGAGAACTGGAGATGTATTTTGTAAAAAGTATAATTCCCGAACTGAGAGATGAAAATGGAGAACCAAATAAAAAGTTCATCATCAGGATGCAGAAAATAAAGCTTCAGGATATTGAGGATCGTATTACAAAGATGTTTGATGATGATGCGCCCCCTAACCTTTATTTTCATAACGTGGTACTTCTTAAGAATATCACTAACCATGTTGAACTGCTAGCTACTGCTGAGAAGTTGCCGGATGAAGATTACATCAGCCTGAAGATTGCTTCAATCTTCTATCTTACAGGGTATATAACAGACTATGAGAACCCGCTGGATGCATCTCTCAGGCTTGTTGATGAGATATTGCCCGAGTATGGTTTTGAAAGTCACAATATTGAATCAACAAGACAGCTTTTGAGTAATATATTTAAAGATATGGGCGATTCGTTAAAAGACAATATACTTCATGATGCTGTTTATGATTATCTCGGCAGAGTCGATTATCCCAGGCTTACGGAAAAGCTTCTGAGGGAAAGAATGGAATATGGTAAACAGACTGATATGGCTAACTGGATTGATGAACAAAAGAAAATACTTACTGATCATGACTTTAGAACGTCAACCGGTCGTCTGCTTCGAAGTGTCGCCATCTCTGACCAGGTGGATGAATTATTAAAGTCTTTAAGATCGGGGGTACAGGATTAATGATCCTGTCTTTTTTAGAGACTCTCATGATCATACTTTTATGCTTGTCCGCCATGGATGCGTCTGAACATTAATAATGAATTAATACACAAGAAAAGAGTTTAATAATAAGTTTTAAAAATGTACTTTTACCGATTATTTAAGTGACTAAAATTATTAAGGATATGTTTGATTGGAAAAATCTGCCTTTCGGCTATGTTAAAACAGATTATAACGTAAGGTGTTACTACAAGGATGGTAAATGGGGAGATATTGAGGTTACTTCTTCGGAACATGTTAATGTACATATTGCATCTACCGGGTTACATTACGGACAGGAAGCGTTTGAAGGTCTTAAAGCCTATATGGGTAAAGACGGTAAGATACGTTTATTCAGATGGGAGGAGAATGCAAAAAGACTGCTGGCTTCAGCAGAAGGAATAAAAATGGCAAAGGTTCCCGTTGAGTTATTCAGGGAAGCTCTTTTCAAGGTACTCGATCTGAACAGGAAATATATCCCTCCTTACGGATCAGGAGCTACTTTATATATCAGGCCATTACTGTTCGGAAGTGGCGCAGAGGTAGGTGTAAAGCCATCATCTGAATATACCTTCCTGATATTTGTTACACCGGTGGGGCCCTATTTCAAAGGAGGTGTAAAGCCTGTTAATATGCTTATCTGCAGGGATGTTGACCGTGCAGCTCCGCTTGGAACAGGTACATTCAAAGTTGGTGGTAACTATGCGGCAAGCCTGAGGGCTATAATAAAAGCCAGGGAACTGGGTTATTCAAGTAATATTTTTCTTGATGCCCGTGAAAAAAAATATATTGATGAATGCGGCCCAGCAAATTTTTTCGGCATAAAGGACAATACTTATATTACACCGAAATCGGAATCAATTCTGAAATCAATAACAAATATGAGTCTTCTTGAAATTGCTGAAAGTATTGGAATGAAAGCAGAAAGACGCCAGGTGCCGGTTGAAGAACTGTCAACATTTGAAGAGACAGGAGCTTGCGGTACCGCAGCTGTTATAAGTCCGATAGCCAAAATATTTGATCCGGATACCAACAAGGTGTATGAATATTGCAGGAACGGGGAACCCGGTCCTCTCACAATGAAGCTTTACAATAAGCTTGTTGATATACAGAATGGTGATGAACCAGATACTTTCGGATGGGTTACCATTATCGACTAAATGTATAAGCCGGCAGAGATAACAGGAATGAGCTGTTTTTAAATGTGAAGTTCCGGAAAGAAAGCGGACTGATGAATAATTAATAATCTGGATATTGAAAAAGAAGGATCCCGGATATTCCAAAACACGCCTCAGGAGTTCTTATTTAACTCTTGTTATAAGTGTTTCCCTTGTACTCTTTCTACTGGGGATACTGGGCCTGGTATTAATTAATGCAAAGGAATTATCTGATTATTTCCGGGAAAGTCTTTCCTTTTCCGTGATGCTTAATGATGACTCCAAGGAAGCAGATATCAGGATGTTACAAAAAGATCTGGATGCCAAACCATATGTCAAGTCCACACAATATATTTCAAAAGATGAAGCTGCGGCAAAAATGCAGGAAGACCTGGGAGAAGACTTTATAAGTTTCCTTGGAGATAATCCTCTTCCACCGACTATTGATGTTTACCTGCACGCGGGATACACTAAACCTGACAGTGTCTCAAAAATTGAAAAGTATATTCTTCAATACCCATTTGTAAAAGAGGTTTATTACCAGGAGTCACTACTTTTTCTTATTAATGAGAATGTAAGGAAGATAAGCATTTTTCTTCTTGTAATAAGTAGTTTCCTTTTTCTCATAGCACTTACTATAATTAACAATACAATACGGTTGTCAGTTTATTCCAAAAGGTTTCTTATCCGTACAATGCAGCTTGTCGGAGCCACCCGGGCCTTTATACGTCGTCCATTCATTCTTCAGAGTGCATTTCACGGACTGTTGGCCGCCCTGATTGCGATGAGTCTTATGGTTGGGCTTCTTTATATGATTGAAAAGGAGTTTTTCTTAATGTTTACTTTTGAAAGTACAAAACTTCTTGTCATCCTGGGTGTTTCTATAATAATTACCGGGGTATTGATAAATATTATTTCAACATATTTTTCTGTAAATAAGTATTTAAGTATTTCTGAGGACAAACTATATTATTGATATCATGAGTGCAAAAAATGAGAAAAGGGAAAAAGTGAATTTTGCCCTTGGCCGCGAAAATTATAAATTCCTTGCTATAGGATTTGTGGTAATAGTTATCGGTTTTCTTCTCATGCTGGGCGGAAGGTCGGATGACCCCAATAAATTCAGTACCACTATATTCAGCTTCAGGAGAATAACCCTGGCACCTGTTGTGGTTCTGGCCGGATTTGTTTTTGAGATCTGGGCCATAATGAAGAAACCGAAGGAAGAAGAAAAGCAATAAGGTTGTAAATTCTGAATCTTTTTATCTTTTTCAGAATTTGCAGGTATTAAGGTATATTTTCTTTCTTCATCTATTAATTAACATTTAAACTTTTATTCAAAATGGATTGGTTTCAAGCACTTGTCCTTGGTATTATCCAGGGATTAACTGAGTTTTTACCTGTTAGCAGTTCTGGTCACCTTGAAATAGCAAAAGCACTTTTTGGAGTGAATCCTGAAGCCAGTTTTTTCTTTACAATCGCAGTTCACGGGGCAACTGTTCTTAGTACAATCATTGTTTTCAGGAAGGAAATTTTAAACCTTCTGAACGGGGTTTTAAAATTCAGTATGAATGATGAAACTATTTATACTCTTAAGCTTTTATTTTCGATGATCCCTGTTATGATAACCGGTCTTCTTCTAAAGAAGCCTATTGAATCCCTGTTTAATGAAAATATTTTCTTTATAGGTCTGATGCTTCTGGCTACAGCATTAATCCTGGCCCTTTCCCATTTTGTGAGGAAAAAGGAACGGGATATTACCTTCCGGGATGCATTGATAATTGGCCTGGCACAGGCAGTATCTGTTATTCCGGGAATTTCAAGGTCGGGATCAACAATTGCCACAGGACTTCTTATAGGGAATAGGAAAGATGAAATTGCCAAGTTTTCATTTCTGATGGTCCTCATTCCCGTCATAGGAGCCAACTTCCTCGAGATTATTTCAGGAGATGCTGCAAAAAATACCGCAAGTCTGGGGGTAATTCTTATCGGATTTGTTGCTGCTTTTATATCCGGTTATCTTGCTTGTAAATGGATGATTACCCTGGTAAGGAAAAGCAAACTCATCTGGTTTGCCATTTATTGTGCAATTATAGGTTCTCTCTCAGTATTTTTGGGTTAATATGGGGGAAAAGAACGGAAGCATAATAGAAACCGGGCAGGTATTATTGTTTAACAAGCCCCTTTACTGGACCTCATTTGACCTTGTTAATAAGGTCAGGGTTATAATAAGAAATGTTCTCGGTATAAGGAAAATTAAAGTTGGCCATGCCGGAACACTGGACCCCCTGGCTACAGGACTTATGATTATTTGCACCGGTAAAGCAACCAAAAAGATTGAAGAGTTCAGGGACCTTGACAAGGAATATATAGCCACAATTCATATCGGGGAAACCACTCCCTCTTTTGATCTTGAAACAGAAACAGATAAAAGTTACCCTACCGGTCATATAAATGAAACCCTTCTGAGAGAAGCTCTGAACGGATTTTTAGGTGAGCAGGAACAGATTCCTCCAATTTATTCAGCAAAACTGATAGATGGGAAGAGGGCATATGAGTTTGCCAGGAAAGGTGTTGAAAAGGAACT
This sequence comes from Bacteroidales bacterium, assembly GCA_046706305.1. Classification (GTDB taxonomy): domain Bacteria; phylum Bacteroidota; class Bacteroidia; order Bacteroidales; family VadinHA17; genus LD21. The sequence continues at coordinate 26,695 of JBJKPQ010000052.1, read as the reverse complement.
TAGACCTGTATTGGTTAATTTCAGGGAAATAGAGCTGATTGGATATGAATTTCCTGAAGTCAGGATTCGCCTGCTTTGCAGCAAAGGCACATATATCAGGGCCTTTGCCCGCGACCTGGGGGAAGCATTAAACAGTGGCGCTTATCTTTCTGCTCTGGAAAGAACAGCTGTCGGCCCCTACAGGGCAGAAGAAGCATGGAGCATAGAAAGATTCAGGGAATATGTTGAACAAGTAAGAGAAACGGATGTTTCTGAAGCATGATATTGTTTTCATGTTTTATTTGGGCATAAAGGTTGCCTCAGCATCTTCCAGAAGCTGTTTTTACAAAATTATTTTTCAAAAAACAGCGGGTCATTTGTAACAAAATGGAAAATATTACGTATAAGGGGATTCTTAATTTTATCATAACTATATACTTATTATGAAATTATCACAATTCAGGTACAATTTACCACAGGAACTTATTGCTCTTTACCCGGCTGAGAACAGGGATGAATCGAGATTACTGGTAGTAAACAGGCAAACCGGAGAGCTTCAGCACAAAATCTTTAAAGATATTGTTGAGTACTTTAATGAAAATGATGTACTGGTATTTAACAATACTAAAGTATTTCCGGCAAGATTATACGGAAACAAGGAAAAGACCGGTGCTGAAATTGAGGTTTTCCTGTTAAGAGAATTGAACCGGGAACAGAGATTATGGGATGTTCTCGTTGATCCGGCAAGAAAAATAAGAATAGGGAATAAGTTATATTTTGGTGAAGACGATCTGCTTGTAGCAGAAGTAATTGACAACACTACATCCAGGGGCAGAACCTTAAGGTTCCTGTTCGATGGTTCTTATGATGAGTTTAAACAGACATTGTACAGCCTTGGAGAAACACCTCTTCCAAAATTTATTAACAGGCCCGTTGAACCGGAAGATAATGAGAGGTACCAGACAATATTTGCGAAACATGAAGGAGCTGTTGCTGCTCCCACTGCAGGCCTGCATTTCAGTCGGGAATTGCTTAAAAAACTAGAGATTATAGGAGTCGATTTTGCAGAGATAACTCTTCATGTCGGGCTGGGCAATTTCAGGAGTGTGGATGTTGAGGACCTGACAAAACATAAAGTCGACTCGGAAAGAATTATAATTAACGATGAGGCTGTTGATATTGTTAATAAAGCAAAAGACAATAAAAACAAAATATGTGCTGTTGGAACCACAGTTGTCAGAACCCTTGAAAGTTCTGTGTCTACCGATGGTTACCTTAAGCCTTATGATGGCTGGACAAATAAGTTCATTTTTCCGCCTTATGAATTTAAGGTGCCTGACATGATGATCAGTAATTTTCATTTGCCTTATTCTACTCTCCTTATGATGGTTTCGGCCTTTGCCGGATATGACCTTCTGTTTGAGGCGTACAGGACAGCTGTCAAGGAAAAATACAGGTTCGGAACCTATGGCGATGCAATGCTGATTATCTGATAATAACCAGCAGATCAAATATTTTTTCGCGTTAATCAAAAAAACCTGCGGGAGAATCAAATAATTTTTATCTTTAATTTGTTATTTACGACTGTTTTAATGCAACCAAACGGGGCATTAAGACAGTCGTGATAACAGAATTGATTGATTCCGTTTTTTATTGAAAAACGGGAACAGCTGTTCCCGTTTTTCAATAAAAAACGGAATCAATCAATTCTGTTATCACGACTGTCTTAATGCCCCGTTTGGTTGCATTAAAACAGTCGTAAATAACAAATTAAAGATAAAAATTATTTGATTCTCCCGCAGGTTTTTTTGATTAACGCGAAAAAATATTTGATCTGCTGGTTATTATCAGATAATCAGCATTGCATCGCCATAGGTTCCGAACCTGTATTTTTCCTTGACAGCTGTCCTGTACGCCTCAAACAGAAGGTCATATCCGGCAAAGGCCGAAACCATCATAAGGAGAGTAGAATAAGGCAAATGAAAATTACTGATCATCATGTCAGGCACCTTAAATTCATAAGGCGGAAAAATGAACTTATTTGTCCAGCCATCATAAGGCTTAAGGTAACCATCGGTAGACACAGAACTTTCAAGGGTTCTGACAACTGTGGTTCCAACAGCACATATTTTGTTTTTATTGTCTTTTGCTTTATTAACAATATCAACAGCCTCATCGTTAATTATAATTCTTTCCGAGTCGACTTTATGTTTTGTCAGGTCCTCAACATCCACACTCCTGAAATTGCCCAGCCCGACATGAAGAGTTATCTCTGCAAAATCGACTCCTATAATCTCTAGTTTTTTAAGCAATTCCCGACTGAAATGCAGGCCTGCAGTGGGAGCAGCAACAGCTCCTTCATGTTTCGCAAATATTGTCTGGTACCTCTCATTATCTTCCGGTTCAACGGGCCTGTTAATAAATTTTGGAAGAGGTGTTTCTCCAAGGCTGTACAATGTCTGTTTAAACTCATCATAAGAACCATCGAACAGGAACCTTAAGGTTCTGCCCCTGGATGTAGTGTTGTCAATTACTTCTGCTACAAGCAGATCGTCTTCACCAAAATATAACTTATTCCCTATTCTTATTTTTCTTGCCGGATCAACGAGAACATCCCATAATCTCTGTTCCCGGTTCAATTCTCTTAACAGGAAAACCTCAATTTCAGCACCGGTCTTTTCCTTGTTTCCGTATAATCTTGCCGGAAATACTTTAGTATTGTTAAATACCAGTACATCATTTTCATTAAAGTACTCAACAATATCTTTAAAGATTTTGTGCTGAAGCTCTCCGGTTTGCCTGTTTACTACCAGTAATCTCGATTCATCCCTGTTCTCAGCCGGGTAAAGAGCAATAAGTTCCTGTGGTAAATTGTACCTGAATTGTGATAATTTCATAATAAGTATATAGTTATGATAAAATTAAGAATCCCCTTATACGTAATATTTTCCATTTTGTTACAAATGACCCGCTGTTTTTTGAAAAATAATTTTGTAAAAACAGCTTCTGGAAGATGCTGAGGCAACCTTTATGCCCAAATAAAACATGAAAACAATATCATGCTTCAGAAACATCCGTTTCTCTTACTTGTTCAACATATTCCCTGAATCTTTCTATGCTCCATGCTTCTTCTGCCCTGTAGGGGCCGACAGCTGTTCTTTCCAGAGCAGAAAGATAAGCGCCACTGTTTAATGCTTCCCCCAGGTCGCGGGCAAAGGCCCTGATATATGTGCCTTTGCTGCAAAGCAGGCGAATCCTGACTTCAGGAAATTCATATCCAATCAGCTCTATTTCCCTGAAATTAACCAATACAGGTCTAAGTTCCTTTTCAACACCTTTCCTGGCAAACTCATATGCCCTCTTCCCATCTATCAGTTTTGCTGAATAAATTGGAGGAATCTGTTCCTGCTCACCTAAAAATCCGTTCAGAGCTTCTCTCAGAAGGGTTTCATTTATATGACCGGTAGGGTAACTTTTATCTGTTTCTGTTTCAAGATCAAAAGAGGGAGTGGTTTCCCCGATATGAATTGTGGCTATATATTCCTTGTCAAGGTCCCTGAACTCTTCAATCTTTTTGGTTGCTTTACCGGTGCAAATAATCATAAGTCCTGTAGCCAGGGGGTCCAGTGTTCCGGCATGGCCAACTTTAATTTTCCTTATACCGAGAACATTTCTTATTATAACCCTGACCTTATTAACAAGGTCAAATGAGGTCCAGTAAAGGGGCTTGTTAAACAATAATACCTGCCCGGTTTCTATTATGCTTCCGTTCTTTTCCCCCATATTAACCCAAAAATACTGAGAGAGAACCTATAATTGCACAATAAATGGCAAACCAGATGAGTTTGCTTTTCCTTACCAGGGTAATCATCCATTTACAAGCAAGATAACCGGATATAAAAGCAGCAACAAATCCGATAAGAATTACCCCCAGACTTGCGGTATTTTTTGCAGCATCTCCTGAAATAATCTCGAGGAAGTTGGCTCCTATGACGGGAATGAGGACCATCAGAAATGAAAACTTGGCAATTTCATCTTTCCTATTCCCTATAAGAAGTCCTGTGGCAATTGTTGATCCCGACCTTGAAATTCCCGGAATAACAGATACTGCCTGTGCCAGGCCAATTATCAATGCATCCCGGAAGGTAATATCCCGTTCCTTTTTCCTCACAAAATGGGAAAGGGCCAGGATTAATGCTGTAGCCAGAAGCATCAGACCTATAAAGAAAATATTTTCATTAAACAGGGATTCAATAGGCTTCTTTAGAAGAAGACCGGTTATCATAACAGGGATCATCGAAAATAAAAGCTTAAGAGTATAAATAGTTTCATCATTCATACTGAATTTTAAAACCCCGTTCAGAAGGTTTAAAATTTCCTTCCTGAAAACAATGATTGTACTAAGAACAGTTGCCCCGTGAACTGCGATTGTAAAGAAAAAACTGGCTTCAGGATTCACTCCAAAAAGTGCTTTTGCTATTTCAAGGTGACCAGAACTGCTAACAGGTAAAAACTCAGTTAATCCCTGGATAATACCAAGGACAAGTGCTTGAAACCAATCCATTTTGAATAAAAGTTTAAATGTTAATTAATAGATGAAGAAAGAAAATATACCTTAATACCTGCAAATTCTGAAAAAGATAAAAAGATTCAGAATTTACAACCTTATTGCTTTTCTTCTTCCTTCGGTTTCTTCATTATGGCCCAGATCTCAAAAACAAATCCGGCCAGAACCACAACAGGTGCCAGGGTTATTCTCCTGAAGCTGAATATAGTGGTACTGAATTTATTGGGGTCATCCGACCTTCCGCCCAGCATGAGAAGAAAACCGATAACTATTACCACAAATCCTATAGCAAGGAATTTATAATTTTCGCGGCCAAGGGCAAAATTCACTTTTTCCCTTTTCTCATTTTTTGCACTCATGATATCAATAATATAGTTTGTCCTCAGAAATACTTAAATACTTATTTACAGAAAAATATGTTGAAATAATATTTATCAATACCCCGGTAATTATTATAGAAACACCCAGGATGACAAGAAGTTTTGTACTTTCAAAAGTAAACATTAAGAAAAACTCCTTTTCAATCATATAAAGAAGCCCAACCATAAGACTCATCGCAATCAGGGCGGCCAACAGTCCGTGAAATGCACTCTGAAGAATGAATGGACGACGTATAAAGGCCCGGGTGGCTCCGACAAGCTGCATTGTACGGATAAGAAACCTTTTGGAATAAACTGACAACCGTATTGTATTGTTAATTATAGTAAGTGCTATGAGAAAAAGGAAACTACTTATTACAAGAAGAAAAATGCTTATCTTCCTTACATTCTCATTAATAAGAAAAAGTAGTGACTCCTGGTAATAAACCTCTTTTACAAATGGGTATTGAAGAATATACTTTTCAATTTTTGAGACACTGTCAGGTTTAGTGTATCCCGCGTGCAGGTAAACATCAATAGTCGGTGGAAGAGGATTATCTCCAAGGAAACTTATAAAGTCTTCTCCCAGGTCTTCCTGCATTTTTGCCGCAGCTTCATCTTTTGAAATATATTGTGTGGACTTGACATATGGTTTGGCATCCAGATCTTTTTGTAACATCCTGATATCTGCTTCCTTGGAGTCATCATTAAGCATCACGGAAAAGGAAAGACTTTCCCGGAAATAATCAGATAATTCCTTTGCATTAATTAATACCAGGCCCAGTATCCCCAGTAGAAAGAGTACAAGGGAAACACTTATAACAAGAGTTAAATAAGAACTCCTGAGGCGTGTTTTGGAATATCCGGGATCCTTCTTTTTCAATATCCAGATTATTAATTATTCATCAGTCCGCTTTCTTTCCGGAACTTCACATTTAAAAACAGCTCATTCCTGTTATCTCTGCCGGCTTATACATTTAGTCGATAATGGTAACCCATCCGAAAGTATCTGGTTCATCACCATTCTGTATATCAACAAGCTTATTGTAAAGCTTCATTGTGAGAGGACCGGGTTCCCCGTTCCTGCAATATTCATACACCTTGTTGGTATCCGGATCAAATATTTTGGCTATCGGACTTATAACAGCTGCGGTACCGCAAGCTCCTGTCTCTTCAAATGTTGACAGTTCTTCAACCGGCACCTGGCGTCTTTCTGCTTTCATTCCAATACTTTCAGCAATTTCAAGAAGACTCATATTTGTTATTGATTTCAGAATTGATTCCGATTTCGGTGTAATATAAGTATTGTCCTTTATGCCGAAAAAATTTGCTGGGCCGCATTCATCAATATATTTTTTTTCACGGGCATCAAGAAAAATATTACTTGAATAACCCAGTTCCCTGGCTTTTATTATAGCCCTCAGGCTTGCCGCATAGTTACCACCAACTTTGAATGTACCTGTTCCAAGCGGAGCTGCACGGTCAACATCCCTGCAGATAAGCATATTAACAGGCTTTACACCTCCTTTGAAATAGGGCCCCACCGGTGTAACAAATATCAGGAAGGTATATTCAGATGATGGCTTTACACCTACCTCTGCGCCACTTCCGAACAGTAATGGCCTGATATATAAAGTAGCTCCTGATCCGTAAGGAGGGATATATTTCCTGTTCAGATCGAGTACCTTGAAAAGAGCTTCCCTGAATAACTCAACGGGAACCTTTGCCATTTTTATTCCTTCTGCTGAAGCCAGCAGTCTTTTTGCATTCTCCTCCCATCTGAATAAACGTATCTTACCGTCTTTACCCATATAGGCTTTAAGACCTTCAAACGCTTCCTGTCCGTAATGTAACCCGGTAGATGCAATATGTACATTAACATGTTCCGAAGAAGTAACCTCAATATCTCCCCATTTACCATCCTTGTAGTAACACCTTACGTTATAATCTGTTTTAACATAGCCGAAAGGCAGATTTTTCCAATCAAACATATCCTTAATAATTTTAGTCACTTAAATAATCGGTAAAAGTACATTTTTAAAACTTATTATTAAACTCTTTTCTTGTGTATTAATTCATTATTAATGTTCAGACGCATCCATGGCGGACAAGCATAAAAGTATGATCATGAGAGTCTCTAAAAAAGACAGGATCATTAATCCTGTACCCCCGATCTTAAAGACTTTAATAATTCATCCACCTGGTCAGAGATGGCGACACTTCGAAGCAGACGACCGGTTGACGTTCTAAAGTCATGATCAGTAAGTATTTTCTTTTGTTCATCAATCCAGTTAGCCATATCAGTCTGTTTACCATATTCCATTCTTTCCCTCAGAAGCTTTTCCGTAAGCCTGGGATAATCGACTCTGCCGAGATAATCATAAACAGCATCATGAAGTATATTGTCTTTTAACGAATCGCCCATATCTTTAAATATATTACTCAAAAGCTGTCTTGTTGATTCAATATTGTGACTTTCAAAACCATACTCGGGCAATATCTCATCAACAAGCCTGAGAGATGCATCCAGCGGGTTCTCATAGTCTGTTATATACCCTGTAAGATAGAAGATTGAAGCAATCTTCAGGCTGATGTAATCTTCATCCGGCAACTTCTCAGCAGTAGCTAGCAGTTCAACATGGTTAGTGATATTCTTAAGAAGTACCACGTTATGAAAATAAAGGTTAGGGGGCGCATCATCATCAAACATCTTTGTAATACGATCCTCAATATCCTGAAGCTTTATTTTCTGCATCCTGATGATGAACTTTTTATTTGGTTCTCCATTTTCATCTCTCAGTTCGGGAATTATACTTTTTACAAAATACATCTCCAGTTCTCCCTTGTATTTAACAGGCATTTTACCACGGTATTCGCAGTCAAAGAATTCCCTTACAAACTCATAGGTTGTACCGGAGATATTTATTCTTCCAGCCTCACCCGATGATTCCATTCTGCTAGCCGTATTTACAGTATCACCCCAGATATCATACGACAGTTTCTTATGACCCACAACCCCTGCAACCACTGTACCGGTATGTATTCCTATCCTTATATCCCAGTATTTTATCCCTTCAAGTTTGGCTGTTTCCTTTAGCTTTTTCATGTATGACTGCATCTCAAGAGCTGCAAGGATCACTTCTACCGGGTTTGTCCTGTTTTTCTCGGGTATACCCCCGGCGCACATATAAGCATCGCCAATTGTCTTGATTTTTTCAATTCCGTATTTCTCCACGACAGAATCGAAATAAAAGAAAAACTTGTCGAGTTCATCAATAAGTACTTCCGGATTCATAACCTCAGCAATCTGTGTGAACCCCTGTATATCAGAAAACAGCACTGTAACAAAATTATATTTAATCTTAGTTGCTTTCCCTTTTGCCATTAATTCACTGGCAGTATTTTTAGGAAGCACATTAGCCAGTAACGATTCTGTTTTTTCCTTTTCAATTATCAGATCCTCAGTTCTTTCATTTATTATATGCTCAAGCATATACTGAGTACGTGCAAACCTAAGCTGAAGCTGAAGCCAAACCACCCTTATTACAGTGGCAAGGAACAACAGGTAAATTAAAATAGCTGGCAGTGATAGGTACCAGACCGGCAAAATCCTCACATGCAAATCCTGTATTTTCCCATAGCGCCCATTTTCATCGCGGTACTCGGCGTGAAAAACATAATTCCCGGAAGGCAGGTTTGTATATTCCTTGTATAAACTGCCGATCCATCCCGTCCATTGCCTGTCGAATCCTTCAAGGTAAAATCTCATTGAGGCGACATGGTTCCCCGAAATTTCAAAGTCAATATTATTGAACCTGTGCCCAAGCACTACAGGTTTTTCATCTCTTCCTTCCCCCTGCGCAACGGGATATACCGAATCGTTATTCAAAATAATAGAGGAGACATAAGGCATGTCCTTTTCAGAACCGTCAGCCTGCTCCGGGGAAGCTGTTGCCAGTGATCCGGCAAACAGATAAGCCAGTATGAAACCCAACCTTAACAAACAGGCCATAAATAATTATCTTGCTTTTAATTAATCCAAATGTAGCACTTATAAAAATCAGGTCAAAAAGGAAAGCTCAAATTTGACTACATTTACAGCACTAAAATTACCATTTATGAAACTTGTATTTGCTTCCGGCAATCCACATAAAATAAAAGAAATTAAAAGTATTCTTGGAAACAGTTTCACACTGCTGGGCCTTAACGATCTCAATATAACAGATGACATACCGGAAAACGAACCTGATCTGGAAGGTAATGCCCTCTCGAAAGCAAGGTATATACACAAGGCTACAGGCTTTGATGTCTTTGCTGATGATACAGGACTGGAAATAGAAGCTCTCGGCGGTCAGCCGGGTGTACACTCTGCAAGATTTGCGGGAGAAGATAAAAACTCTGCGGCCAACATAGTAAAAGTCCTGGCAATGCTTGAGGGTCAAAACAACAGGAAAGCACGGTTCAGAACTGTCATCGCACTTATTCTTGATAACAGGGAATATCTCTTCGAGGGGAAAGTGGATGGCCAGATCACAAGTGAGAAAAGAGGCACTGATGGTTTCGGCTATGATCCGGTATTTCTTCCCGAAGGTAAGACAAGAACATTTGCAGAAATGGATCTGGCCGAGAAGAATACAGTCTCACACAGGGCGCGTGCTTTCAGTAAACTTAAAGATTTCCTCGGCAGCTACAATGCTCCCGGGCAATAAAGACAATTCAATAACAGTTACTCATTGATGAGACTCATACCGGTCATATCCCTGGTATTATTTTTAGCCACCAGGCTTCATGGTCAGACTCCTGTAGGGACATGGTCGGACCATCTTACCTATAATACTGCCGAATGTGTTGTGGCAGGTAATGATGAGATATATGCCTCAACCGGGTTATCCGTTTTAGCTTATAACAAAAAATATGATGAGCTTAAGGCAATTTCAAGGATAACAGGCCTGACAGAAACAGGGATAAGCACAATTGGCTGGTCTGATGAATATAAAACACTGATTATTGCCTATACAAGTACCGGAATCGACCTTGTAAGTAAAAATACAATATATAACATACCGGATATCAACAGGAAATACATTCCCGGACTTAAAACAATTTACAGAATAAGGACTTCCGGCAAATATGCCTACCTGGCATGCAGCTTTGGAATCGTAGTAATTGATATACCGGGGAAAGAGATATATGATACATGGAAGCCGGGAAGCGATTCGGGTAATCCCGCGATATATGATAAAACTTTTGGAAACGGCAATATTTATGCTGCTACGGGCAATGGTGTATACTATGCTGATATAAACACCCAGGGTTTGTCTTATTTTGGCAACTGGACGCGTATTAACAACCTGCCCCAACCATCCGGCACTTATACAGCCCTTGTGTTCTCCGGTGGTTTTTTATATGTGAATTATACAGATCCAATTGCCGACGGCGACAGGATATACAAAACTGACGGATCAGTCTCACTGTTTTCTTACAGGCCTGGCATTATCAACCTGTCAATTGATCCGGCTTCCGATGGTTTTACAGTCTCATCAAGTCATTCGGTAGACTATTATTCTTCGGACGGATCACTGATTACATCTGTAAATGGTTATGGATGGGGCAATACAGATATCAGGCAGGGTATTATTGACAATGGAGATATTTGGATAGCAGATTTAAGTTCAGGGCTCGTGAAAGGAACAGCTATGAAGTCATTCTCGGCACTGACCCTGCCGGGTCCTGCCGGCAATGATGCGTTCAGCATCAATGCACTGAACGGGAAAACAGTTATCTGCGGCGGGGCCACCACTGTTGCATGGAACAATATGGGAAGGCCCATGAAGATATCTGTATTTGAAAACAATAAATGGACCAATCTCACATCATCATCCATCAAAGATCCGCTCAGATCACTTATTGATCCTTCCGACAATTCCCATATGTTTATCACAACATGGGGTTGGGGTTTACTTGAATACCGGAATAATGAACTTGTAAATGAATACACCGAAGCAAATTCGCCCTTACAGACAATCATTCCCGGACAGCATTATGTGAGGATTTGCGGCATGGCCATGGACAGGAATAATTACCTTTGGATAACACAGACGGAGGTACCGGGAAGCATCAAAGTTCTGAAACCAGACGGAAGCTGGATCGTCAATCCCCTCACTATTGATGCCCCTGACATGGGTGATATAGTTATTGCAAAAAACGGCTATAAGTGGATTACCCTGCCAAGAGGTTACGGCCTGTTTGTGCTGGATGACAATAATACCCCAGAAAATTTTAATGACGACAGGGCAAAGAAGATGCTTGTGGAAGACGGAGAAGGAAAGATCATTTCCGTTGTTTATTCCATAGCTGAGGACCTGGATGGTAATATCTGGGTAGGAACAGATCAGGGTCCCCTGGTTTATTATAACCCGCAAAGGATATTTGATGGGGAGGCCAGAGCTTCAAGGATTAAGATCCCCAGGAACGACGGCACAGGACTGGCTGATTACCTCCTTGGAACAGAGGCAGTGACTGCTATCGCGGTAGACGGTGCCAACAGGAAATGGCTGGGGACATCTGGTTCAGGCGCATACCTGGTTACATCTGACGGGACAAAGACACTTAAGAATTTTAATGAACAAAACAGCCCGATACTCTCAAACTCTGTCGTCAGCCTGGCCGTTGACAATAAAACAGGAGACGTATGGTTCGGTACATCCAAAGGAATTCAATCGTACCGGAATAATGCCACGGCGGGCGAAGAGAATTTTTCAAATGTCTATTCATTCCCTAATCCTGTCAGGGAAGACTATAACGGTAATGTTACAATTACCGGACTTGTAAGAAACACACAGATAAGGATAACCGATATTAGTGGCAACCTTGTTTATGAGACAGTGTCGGATGGAGGCCAGGCCACCTGGGACCTGCATACATATAACGGGCGCCGGGTTACTACAGGGGTCAACCTTGTCTTCTGTGCCAGTGACGACGGCTCGCAGTCGTGTGTAACCAAGATGCTTATTGTAAGGTGATCAGTCAGTAATAAGACTCTGAATCCGTTCAATCTGAAGCTGTTTATTAACTTCCCTCAGGCTCCTGGCGGTCTTGGTAAAATACTGGTGACCTGATATAAACTTCACCTGTAACTTATTCCAGTCATTTAAAGATCTCATCTTGTCCTGAGCCTTAAGTTCTTCATAAAGAGTGTTTGATACGGGGATAAAGTCACTCCTCCCAAGGTAATCAAGATCAGAATCGCATATTATCCTTTCAAGTAGGTTCTTCGGTTCCGGAGGCAATTTGGTAGCCATAATTATAGAACATATCTTTTCAATCTGTTCGGGTGTATAATCGTAAGCCGGCAGCATCTCTCTTGCCATTACAGTACCATAATGCTCATGATTATCATAGGAAACCGTATGTCCCGCATCGTGAAACAGGGCTGCGGTTTTCAATAGTAATATCTCTTCGTCGCTGCATCCTTCGGCCCAGCCTATAAGCTCCACCTCCGTTACCACATCAACGGTATGCTTTACATTATGATAATAAAGATAAGACGGAAGTTCCTTTTCAAGTTTATCAAGAATAACTTCCTGCATATCAGTAAAACGTATAAGTCCGAATTTTATCCTAAAGGAATGACCGGGGACAGCTCCCTTTGCGTCTTCCGATAATTCAGGTTTCAAGCCCCTGACCTTGTATATCTGAAGTTCATTTTTATATTTAACCGGAAGTTTACCTGAATACTCACAATCAAAAAACTCTTTTATAAGTTCATAGGTCATAACCGATATCAATATGCTTTCGTTATCTGACAGTGCTTCCACCCTGCTGGCGGTATTCACTGTGTCGCCCTTGATATCGTAGCTTATCTTTTTTCTTCCAGATACTGAAGCTGTTACTGGTCCCGTATGAATACCTATCCTAAGTTCCCAGATACGTTTGCCGGAGCCCCTCTTTCCCTCTTCATACCTTCTTAGAAATTCGCGCATCCCGATGGCAGCCATCACTACCTCAACAGGATTGGTGATATTCTTCACGGGAATACCACCGGCACACATAAAGGTATCACCTATAGTCTTTATTTTTTCAATCTTATACTTCGCAGCTATCCTGTCAAATTCAAAAATGATCTCATCAAGCTCATCCATAAGGGCTGAAGAGTTCATATCCTCGGTTAACTTTGAAAATCCATGTATATCGGCAAACAAAACAGTTGCCATATCAAACTTAAGAGAACGTTCTTTCCTTTCGGTAATGCCTGAAGCCTGTTTTCCTCCGGAAGATATTTTTTCAGCCAGATTTTTCAGCTTCTCATTTTCCCTGGTCAGTTTCTCATTCAGCCTGATCACTCTTTTAAGCTGTTCCTCAAGCTCCTGGTTTTGTCTGACAAGCCTTGCAATTCTCTTTACCAGTTCACCATTACTAGTTAATGCCATGTTTTGATTGATTGACCAGTAAATATAATAATTTTATATTTGTCTGATTCAACAGGAGCTATGCTTGAGAAAACCAGGGGAATAATACTCCACAAGATAAAATATACCGACTCCGGTATAGTGGCACAGATTTACACAAAAAAATTCGGGCGTTTATCATTTCTCGTAAGGGGAATGCGAAATAAAAAAGCAGGCAGACATAATATATTGTTCCAGCCATTATCAATACTGGATCTTGAGGTTAATTACAAAGAGTCGAGAGAGATGCAGTCGCTTAAAGAGTTCTCGGCTGTTTATTCTCCATACAACATATATACTGATATAAAAAAGAGTACCGTTGCCCTTTTCCTGGGAGAAGCTTTAACCACAGTACTAAGGGAGGAAAGTCCCAATGATGAGCTCTTTGACTATATTGAAAATGCCATAAGGTATTTCGACATCAGCAGAGATGATTATGCAAATTTTCATATTGCTTTTCTGGCCGGACTGGGAAGTTATCTTGGTTTTGAACCATCACCCGGTTCTTCTGCCGGAGATGTCTTTTTTGATCTGGATAACGGTACATTTGTGACTCTTCCACCTTTCCATGGCAATTATGTAAACCAGGAGATATCAGGGATCCTGGCAGCATTTTTTAACTCTTCATATGATTCTTCGGGGAAGATTGGTCTTACCGGAAAGCAGAGAAATGAAGTACTGGATTCACTTTTAAGATATTATTCGCTTCATCTGCCGGGGCTTAAAAAGATCAATTCCCTGAAAATACTTAAAGAGGTCTTCCTGTAAATATAAAAAGGACAACAAAGGATTTTTAATTATCTTTAAGTCCAAAGAGAACTTTACATGCCCATTATCCCTTCTATTGTTAACTGGCTGAATGCCAAACGCATTAACAACATTGAACTGTTTAAGAAATATCCTGTTGAGACCCAGCAGGAGACACTCTACCGGTTGCTTGCAAAGTCGGCCTCAACAGAATGGGGCAAGAAATATTCATATTCCTCGATAAAATCAATTCCCGAATACCAGCAAAGGTTTCCTGTTCAGACATACGAGGATATTATACCCTATGTTGAGAGGCTCAGGAAGGGGGAATCCAATCTTCTCTGGCCGGGGGAGATCAAATGGTTTGCAAAATCCTCAGGTACCACAGCCTCTAAAAGCAAGTTTATTCCAATGAGCAGGGAGGCTCTTGAAGAATGTCATTACAGGGCTGCCAAAGATATCCTTGCCATTTATGCGATGCTTAATCCTGAAACAAGAATTTTTTCAGGCAAATCCCTTACCCTGGGAGGCAGTCACCGTATGAACCAGTTCAACAACGATTCATTGTATGGAGATCTGTCTGCCATCCTGATTGAAAACGCACCTTTCTGGGTTGAAATAATCAGGACCCCTAAACAAAAGATTGCGCTACTCGAGGACTTTGAGAAGAAACTTGATCTGATAACCAGGTCATGTGTCAACGAGAATGTTACTAATATTTCGGGAGTACCTTCTTGGTATCTTGTACTAATTAAACAGATACTTGCATATACAGGGAAATCCAATCTCCTTGACGTTTGGCCCAACCTTGAGGTTTTCTTTCATGGTGGCATAAGTTTTACACCTTATCGTGAACAGTACAGGAAACTTATCGTAGGTGACCAGATGAAATATATGGAAACATATAATGCATCGGAGGGTTTCTTCGGTATCCAGGATGACCTGACGAAAAATGATATGCTCCTGATGTTAAATTACGGTATCTTTTTTGAATTCATTCCTGCTGATAAGATTAACTCTGCCTCACCTCCCGTTTACACAATTGCGGATGTTGAAAAAGATGTCAATTATGCTATCATTATTTCTACTAACGGAGGATTATGGAGATACATGATGGGAGACACTATTCGTTTTACCTCCCTCAGTCCGCACAGGTTCAGGATTACAGGAAGAACCAAGCACCATATTAATGTTTTCGGGGAGGAATTAATTGTTGATAATGCAGACAAGGCCCTGGAGGAAGCATGCAGGGCCACAGGGGCCATTATTGCAGAATACAGTGCCGGACCTGTTTTCATGAGTGCCACAACAAAAGGCTCGCATGAATGGATAATTGAATTTGAAAAGCAACCTGACGATTTAAAGCTGTTTACTGAGATCCTTGATAATTCACTCAAAGCTGTTAATTCAGATTATGAGGCCAAAAGGCATAAAGATTTAAACCTTGTTATGCCAAGTGTAAAGACTGTTCCGGCCGGAACCTTCAATAAATGGATGAAGGCAAAAAATAAACTCGGAGGACAAAACAAGGTGCCGAGGCTTTCTAATACAAGGGAATATATAGAGGACCTTTATTCCATTGCCGGTATCAAATGAACTTATATGCAAATTAGGAATGCATTCTAATAAACCTGTGTCAATTTTTACTAAATTTAACATTTGTAAAAATAATACCTAAACATATGCATATAGCTATTGCAGGGAACATTGGTTCGGGCAAGACTACACTGGCCGGTTTGCTGGCCAAACATTTCGGATGGACACCTCATTATGAAGATGTTGATGATAATCCTTACCTTAATGACTTCTATGAAGACATGCAAAGATGGTCTTTTAACCTGCAGATCTACTTCCTGAACTCCCGGTTCAGCCAGATACTCGAAATACGAAAATCAGACAAGACAATAATACAGGACAGGACAATTTACGAAGATGCTTATATCTTCGCCCCTAACCTTCATGCCATGGGTCTCATGTCGACACGGGACTTTGAAAACTATTCAACTCTTTTCGAATTAATGTGCTCACTTGTTCAACCGCCCGACCTGTTGCTTTACCTGAGAGCCTCAGTACCAACCCTGGTAAACCAGATACAGAAAAGAGGTCGTGAATATGAAAGTTCGATACGCCTGGATTATCTCAAAAGACTGAATGAAAGGTATGAAGCCTGGATGGAATCATATAACCTGGGTAAAGTACTTATTATTGAAGCCGATCATTACGATTTCCCAAACAATAATGATCACCTGAGCGAGGTAATAGATAAGATTAACGCTGAGTTCCACGGACTTTTTTAAACAAATCTTTGATTTTTTTCAGAGGGATAATTAATTTTATGGCCCATCATGCTGCTTTTTTGATGTGCTGATTGTTATTCCTTTGAACTTATTTTATTTTGCTATAATGAGATCCGCATACTATAAACAAACTATAAAAACTTAAGAGTGTAGTTATGTGGATTAAATATGAAAATCAAAATTTTTCCGTATGAAAACATTCAAGTCATTTCTAAGTGCTGTTATTGCTTTAGTACTTACAGCAAATCTGTATGCACAGAACGATCTTTCTTCATTTGCACCGGTTGATCCGGCGATTCGTATGGGCAAGCTGCCAAACGGATTAACATATTTTATCAGGAAAAACAACGAACCTGAAAAAAGGGCAAGTTTCTACATTATACAGAATGTAGGTGCCATTCTGGAAGATGATAATCAGAACGGCCTTGCTCATTTTCTGGAGCATATGGCTTTTAACGGGACTAAACATTTCCCCGATAAGGCAATTATCAGCAGCCTTGAAAAGCACGGTGTGGCTTTCGGACGCAATATAAATGCATATACAGGTTTTGATGAGACTGTTTATAACCTGTCGGATGTACCTGTGGATGCCCCCGGTCTTGTTGATTCATGTATTCTTATACTGAATGACTGGTCGCATTTCATTACCTTGTCGGATAAGGAAATAAACCTGGAAAGAGGTGTGATAAGCGAAGAATGGAGAACCAGTAAGAATGCTGCCAGGAGAATGATATTCAAGGTAATACCTGTTGTCCTTAAAGGATCAAAATATGCGGAAAGAGATATAATAGGCGACATAAATGTGATTAAGACATTTGCCCCGGATACGCTTAGAAATTACTATCATAAGTGGTACCGTCCTGATCTGCAGGCAATAGCTATCGTAGGCGATATTGATGTAGACAGGGTTGAAAAAACCATCAAACAAATCTTTGCAGATGTGCCTGCCCCCGTTAATCCTGCACCAAGAAATCCTGTTCTCGTTCCAGATCATAAGGAAACATATTTTGTCCTTGCCCAGGATAAGGAAGCCCCGCAGACTTCGGTATCAGTAATTTCCATCGAAAAAGCAGTTCCTGCAAAAGACAAGAACGAAGCTTATATCAGGGAGGATCATGTTATCTCGCTGATGAATTCAATGTTAAATGCAAGGATAAGTGAACTGCTTCAGAAGGAAAACCCGCCTTTCATCACAGGAAGTATCTCATACGGGGGGTATTACGCTAGAGGCTATGACGCATTCACTATTGATGCTACAGCAAGAAAAAATGAAGAGGCCAAAGCACTGGAAGCTATTTATACCGAAGCTGAAAGAGCCCGAAGGTTCGGCTTTACTGAGGGGGAACTGAAGAGAGCCAAGGCAAGAATGCTTTCGACATATGAGAGCAATTACAAGCAAAGGGATAAAATTGACAATGATACATATATCCAGGGTATGGAGAATTATTTTCTTACCGGAGAACCACTGACATCCATGGATTTTGATTATGAGTTCCTCAAGAAAGTTATAAACGGCATCTCAGCTGAAGAAGTCTCGAAAAAATACCAGGAACTGATGACCGATTTAAACAGAACAATTGTTGTTCAGGGCCTTGAGGGTAATGACATTGTGCATCTTAATAAAGAAGAGGCCCTTGAAATAATAAATAAGGTCAAACAAGAAAAACTTACTCCTTACCAGGACAAAGAATTGTCAGAATCACTTATTAATGAGAAACTAAAAGGGTCACCCGTAATTAAGACCACTGAGCTGCCACAATTTAATGCCGTAGAATGGACTCTGAAAAATAATGTCAGGGTAATCTTCAAAAGGACTGACTATGAAAAAGATAATGTATTGCTGGCAGCTTATAGCTTTGGCGGAATATCAAAACTTGATAATAACCTCGTCCTTCCTGCATATATGCTCCCTGCTGTTATTCCGATGTATGGTATAGGTGACTACGATAATGTAACCCTGCAAAAAATGCTGGCAGGGAAAAAGGCCAGTGTCAGTGTGGGTCTGAGTGAAACAACAGAATCATTATCGGGATCATCCACTCCAAAAGATTTTGAAACCATGATGCAGCTGCTATACCTGCGATTTGCCCATCCCCGCTTCGACAAGGTTGCCCATGATGCTATCATAGGTCGCTATACCGCCTACATAGGTAACATGGAAAAAGATCCCAACAAAATTAAAAGCGACAGTATTTCCCTGATTACAACCGGATATAATCCACGCACACCTGTACTGACAAAGGAATCTGTAAGCAAGATTACTCTCGATGATATTAAGAAAGTATATACAGACCGTTTTGATGCTGCAGATGAATTTACCTTCTTTATTGTTGGTAACATAGGTATTGATACTGCAAAGCGGATGGTAGAAGAATATCTTGGTTCACTACCTCCAAAAGGAAGAAAGGAAACATGGGTGGACAGGAAAATCAGGCAGCCTGAAGGCAAAATAATAAAACAGATCAGTCTGCCTCTGACAATTCCAAAAGCGACAGTATTCATCTCCTTCGAGGAAGGCATGAAATATACACCATATAACTATCTCGGACTCGAAGTTCTTAAAGGTATTCTCGACCTGGTTTATACCGACAAGGTGAGGGAAGAAGAGGGAGGTACATATGGCGTTTCAGTCTCCCTGGATGAGGAAAAACGTCCGGAACAAATGGGTGAGGGAATGATCACATTCGATTGCGATCCCGCCAGGGCTGAAGAACTGAAGGCCATAATTTACCGCGAGATAAATAATATCATGAAAAATGGCCCTACGAAGGAAAACCTCGACAAGTCTGTCAATAACCTGCTGAAAACAAGGGAGGAAGCCAGGACACACAATGCTTACTGGCTGGCTACTCTTACAAGGTATTACAGTTATGGCATTAACTCAAACGACCCGGCGAATTATGAAGACATCCTGAAATCATTCACAGTAAAAGATATAAAAAGGATCGCAGACATGATGTTCCGGAAAGCCAACGTGGTTGACCTTATATTTAAACCGACAAAATGATTTTTTATAAATTTTAAGAACTGCCTGGTTGATCATGGTTTTTATAAATAGTAAATTGCAGTTTTTATATAAAAACCATGACAATCATGAGTTCCACAAGAAGAGATTTTATAAAGACAGCATCGGTGCTGGCAGCCGGCAGTGTACTTCCTCTTGATGCTATATCGGGAGGAAAAACTGCTGTTGCTCCCAGCAATAAAATTAAAGTTGGCCTTATTGGCGGGCACAGTCAGGGGTTTGCAGACCTTACTTCCTTTATTAAAAATCCAGAAGTTGAGTGCATAGCATTATGCGATGTTGACCGTAATGTCCTTAACGGCCGTACCGATGACCTCATTAAAATGGGCCATCCGCGACCCAAGCTTTACCTCGACTACCGTCATATGCTTGATAACAAGGATATTGATGCTGTCATTATAGGTACGCCTGACCATTGGCATTGCCTCATCATGGTGGATGCCCTGGAAGCAGGAAAACATGTTTATGTTGAAAAACCAATTGGCAACTCGATAGCCGAGATAAATATAATGCAGAGAGCCGTGAAAAAGCATAACAGGATTGTACAGGTCGGACAATGGCAGAGAAGCCAGCCTCATTTCGTCGATGCTGTTAATTACCTGCGTTCCGGAAAACTAGGCCGTATACGAACGTGCAAAGCATGGTCGTATGTCGACTGGAAAGGCGCGGTACCCAAAGTTCCTGACTCAGATGTTCCGCGTGGAGTTGACTACGACATGTGGCTTGGCCCGGCTCCAATGAGACCCTTCAATAAAAACCGTTTTCACCTTACTTTCCGCTGGTTCTGGGACTATGCAGGTGGAGTAATGACTGACTGGGGAGTTCATCTCATTGACTATATCCTTTACGGGATGGACAGATCGTTACCCGATTCTGTTATGTCAACGGGAGGTAAATATGCATTCCCAGACGATGCCATGGAGACACCGGATACAATGACAGCCGTGTACGATTTCAGGGATTTCTCACTCATCTGGGAACATACTATCGGCATCGGGCTGGGTAACTGGGAAAGACCTCACGGGATGTCGTATATAGGAGAAAACGGCACCCTGGTACTCGACAGGAACGGATGGGAAGTGGTTCCCGAGAAAAAACGGATAGAAGCCGTACCTCACCAGAGAAATGTTGGGAATGGTCTCGACCTTCATGTTAAGAATTTCCTTGGATGTATCAGGGATAATACACCTCAAAAACTCCATGCAGATATTAATGTAGGAAGGAATGTAGCCCTTGTGGCACAAATGGGAAACATTGCATATCGCACAGGAGAGAAAATACAATGGGATGATTCAAAGCAACAATTTCTTTCCTCTTCGGCAAACAGCTATATAACTCCCGAATATCACAATGGCTGGCGCCTTCCGAGATACTAAAAATGGCGCAAAGGCACAACGGCACAACGGCATAATGGTGAGGCTTGGGCTCTTGGTTCCCCTCTTGGGAGGTCTGTCCCGACCGAAGCGTCGGGCCTGTCCCGACCGAAGCGTCGGGGGGGGTTAGGGGTGGGTTTACTTTCACCCCTTCAGTACATTCTCTATTACCTTCAGCTCCTCCTCTGTAAAGGTCTTGTTATTGAGTGCTGACAAATTATCATTAAGCTGATCAACACTGCTTACACCTACCAGTATCGATGTTATACGCTGGTCTTTCAACAACCATGCTACTGCCATCTGTGCAAGAGACTGTCCTCTTTCAGCTGCAATATCGTTAAGCCTGCGGGCCTTTTCAATTTTCTCTTCAGTTACATCCTCAACCCTCAGGAAACCAGTGGATTTTGCTGCACGCGATCCTTCCGGTATCCCCTTAAGGTATTTATTTGTAAGCAATCCCTGTGCAAGCGGTGAAAATGGGATACACCCTACCCCTGTCTCTTCGAGTACATCAAGTAAGCCATCTTCGACCCACCTGTTAAACATTGAATAACTTGGCTGGTGGATCAGACAATCAACACCCATATCCTTCAGGATAGCCACGGCCTTCCTTGTCAAAGCGGCCGGATAGCTGGATATGCCTGCATACAGAGCCTTCCCTGAATGTACGGCATGGGCAAGAGCCCCCATAGTTTCTTCAAGGGGAGTTTCCGGGTCGGGACGATGGGAATAGAAAATGTCAACATACTCCAACCCCATCCTGTCAAGGCTCTGGTCGAGACTTGCAAGAAGGTATTTTCTTGAACCGAAATCGCCATAAGGCCCGGGCCACATCTGCCAACCTGCTTTTGTGGAAATTATCATCTCATCCCTGTAACCCTTAAAATCCTTCTTCAAAATGATTCCGAAATTTTCCTCGGCTGATCCGGGAACAGGACCATAGTTATTTGCCAGGTCAAAATGAGTAATCCCGGCATCAAACGCTTTCCAAAGGATCTTCCTGAAGTCTTCAAAAAC
Source organism: Bacteroidales bacterium (assembly GCA_046706305.1). Lineage (GTDB taxonomy): Bacteria > Bacteroidota > Bacteroidia > Bacteroidales > VadinHA17 > LD21. The sequence goes on along the minus strand of JBJKPQ010000052.1, from coordinate 4,884 downwards.
ATCCACAGATCCGAAATTATGCCACAAACCCAGGGATATCTCAGGTAATCTGATACCACTTTTGCCGCAGCGTCGGTATGTCATTGAATCGTATCGGCTGTCTGATGGTGTATAAGTCATGGTTTTTAAGCTATTTAAAGGTTAAGATTAAAGAATTATCATTTTAATTTACATTGTTTAAGCACGAATTTCTAACTTATTGGCTCAAATCATACTAATATAACACATAATTTTATGAATTGTTAAACTTATCTTTCACGGATTTCAACTCACTATTTTATAACTATATAAAACAGGAAGCTAACCAATAAACACACAAACCATAATGAAAACGTTTTTATCATTTATCGCCGGATTACTGTTTCTGATACCTCTTTCAGCCCAGCCCGACTGGGAAAATGAACAGGTAATCGGAATTAACAAAGAAGATCCGCACAGCCATTATGTACCTTATACAAGTGTTAGCCAGGCAATAGCTGACATACCCGTAAATTCACCTTTATACATGAGCCTTAATGGAACATGGAAATTCAACTGGGTAAAACATCCTAATCTGAGACCTGTAGACTTCTTTAAGAACGATTTCGACATACATGCCTGGGATAATATTGAGGTACCGTCATGCTGGGAACTGAAAGGCTATGGTACTCCTATCTATACAAATATCACCTATCCGTTTGAGAAAAATCCACCAAAGATTTTGGGGAATCCTCCTGTCTATTATACACAGTACATGGAACCAGATCCTGTAGGTTCATATAAACGCAGCTTTACTATTCCTGACGGATGGTCAGGTGATGAAATAATTATCCATTTCGACGGAGTAAAAAGTGCCTTTTATATCTGGGTTAACGGGCAGAAAGTTGGCTACAGCCAAGGCAGTATGACCCCCGCAGAGTTTGATATTACCAGGTATGTAAAGCAGGGCACCAATGATGTTGCGGTTGAGGTTTACCGCTGGTCGGATGGCAGCTACCTGGAGGATCAGGATAAGTTCAGGCTGAGCGGTATTTACCGCGATGTTTACCTGTACGCGGTTCCAAAGTTGCACCTTTGGGATTTCAGCCTTAAACCCACCTTCAACGATGATCTGACAAAAGCAAATCTTAATATGGACCTGAAATTCAGGAATAACGGCGGGAAGGGTCCCCTGACATGCAGTGTTTTTCTGACAAAGTATGGTAAGTTGCCTGATATGACAAAGCCTCTCCTGGAAATACCTTTAAAACAGGTTTCCGCAAAAAACGGCCTTACCTTATCAGAATCGGCAGAAGTAGATAATCCGGATCTGTGGTCAGCCGAGATACCCAACCTGTACCAGGTGGTTTTTGTCATGAAATATAGAACAGGCATGGTGCAGGAAGTATTATCAACACCATTTGGTTTCAGAAAAATTGAAATAAAGGACCAGCAACTATGGATAAACAACAAAAGCGTAAAAATAAAAGGCGTTAACCGTCATGAGCATGATCCTTTTACCGGACGTACAGTGAGTTATGAAGTTATGAAACGTGATGTTGAATTGTTCAAACAGTTTAATATAAACACTGTCCGTACAAGCCATTATCCCAACCATCCGGATTTCTATAAATTATGTGACATATATGGCATCTATGTTATTGATGAGGCTAATATAGAATCTCATGGCATGGGTTATGGTAAAGAATCGCTTGCACACGATCCAAAGTGGAAAAAAGCTCATGTCGACAGGGTTGTAAGAATGGTGGAACGTGATAAGAATCATCCATCGGTTATAATATGGTCGATGGGAAATGAAGCCGGCCCTGGTGAGAACTTTGTGGCATGCCGTGATGCTATAAAAGAACGGGATACAATAAGGCCTGTACATTATTCTATATACAACAAGGTAGCCGACATAGAGTCAACAATGTATCCTGCTGTCAGCTGGCTCGAAAAAACCGGTCAAAAAGATGATCCCAAACCCTTTATTATGTGTGAATATTCACATGCCATGGGTAATGCTGTGGGTAACCTGCAGGAATATTGGGATGTAATCTATAAATACAAAAGACTTATAGGCGGTTGCATCTGGGATTGGGTCGACCAGGGTCTTGCAAAGGAGATTCCCGGGAGACCAGGAAAATATTTCTTTGCCTATGGCGGCGACTTCGGAGACGAGCCAAACGATGGCAACTTTTGTATAAACGGGCTTACAACCCCCGACAGGACAATCACTCCAAAGATGGAAGAGGTAAAAAAAGTATACCAGAATGTCTGGATAAATCCTGAAGATCTGGCAAAGGGGGAAATAAAAATCGAAAACAAAAACCTGTTCATCAACCTCAGGCAATATGATCCGTCATGGGTGCTTGAATGTAATGGGGGAATAATCAGATCAGGCACTCTGGAAAAACTGGATATTGAACCCGGTGAATCGGAAATCATCACTGTTCCTGTTGGTAAGATAACAGCCCGGCCGGGTTCCGAGTATTTTCTGAATATTTATTTCAGGCTGCACAAGGATGAGCTATGGGCGAAGAAAGGACATATAGTTGCTTCGGCACAGATGAAGATGCCGGTAGATGTACCCGAAGTAAAGCCAACAGATCCTTCATCCATTCCCCCTCTTAACATGAAAGAAGATGGAGATAATATCAGGATAGAAGGTAAATCTTTCAATCTGTCATTCAGTAAATCCGCCGGAACAATAACTAGGCTTAGCTACTTCAAAACACCAATTTTCAGTTCCAGGGAGAAAGATATACCGCCATTTATGAAAAGAAGACAAGGCCAGGAAAATGCCAAAGTGGAGTATACAGGCATAGGGGGACCTATTGTCAACATTTACAGGGCACCCGTCGATAATGATACATGGTCGAGGAACAGGGATATGGCAAAACATAAGCTATGGGATCTTAGTAGCGAAGTTAACTCCTTCAGTGCAGATCAGATAAGAGATAATAAGGCAGAGATAAAAGTATCACTCAAGTCGAGCGACCCTGGCGGATATTCAATAATATCCAATACCGTTTATACTGTCTATGGCGACGGTACAATCGATGTAAACACAACCTTTCTTCCCGATTCGGCTTCATGGCCACTACCCCGTCTGGGCTATATTTTCAGCCTTGATCCGGGATTTGAGAATGTCGAATATTTTGGAGCAGGACCCTTTGAGAACTATGTCGACAGGAAGCATGCTTCATTTATCGGAAGGTACATAACAACGGCCGATGATATGTTTGTCCCCTATGTTCGCACCCAGGATTGTGGTAACCGGACAGATGTAAGATGGTTCACCGTGACAAACCATGAAGGAACAGGTATCATGATTACTGCTCCGCACCTGATGAACTTCAGTGCACTGCATTATACACCAAGGGACCTGGACCTTGCCAATCATCCTTATGAGCTGAAAAAAAGGAAAGAGACAATACTGACTGTCGATCTGGGTGATTGTGGCCTGGGCAACGGGAGTTGCGGTCCTCCACCACTGGACCGCTATCTGCTCAAGACAAAAAAGGCAGTGTTCAACTATATTATTAAACCATATACAAGCCTTCTTGGTGACAAGGCGGACGTGGCCATGGAGAGAGAAGAATAAGCTAACTATAATTTATAATAGTCTTCACAGATTCTTTTAAGACGGCAAATTGTGTCTCACTCATTCTTGCACCTATGTTTTCAATCACCTTACCTGCAAGAAGAGACCCTATCAGCCCGCACTTCTCTAGATCAAGATCACGGGCATAACCATACAGGAAGCCGGAGGCATAAAGGTCTCCGGCACCTGTCGTATCTTTTACATCAACCTTTTCTGTGCCAACCTTGACAATCTCATCAGCTCTTTTTATCCATGAACCCTCACTGCCAACCTTTACAACGGCAATCTCACACGATTCCGAAATTTTTTGTAATGCTTCCTCCGGTTCCAGGCCGGTAAAAGCCCTGGCTTCATCTTCATTTGCAAAGACTATATCTACATACTTGTCAATTATCTCCCTGAAATCATTAAGTTGTTCTTCAACAACATTATAGCTGGCCAGGTCGATTGCCACCTTCATTCTGTTCTCCTTGGCCATTAAACAGGCTTTCTCAACCATTGCCCTGTTGATAATAAGATAGCCTTCCATATATAAAATGTTATATCCTCTGAAATACTCAGGTCGCAGATCATTTTCATCAAGTTCAACAGCGGCTCCCAGATGAGTTGCAAATGTTCTTTCAGAATCGGGAGAAATAAGTGCTACTGCCGTACCTGTAACAGTATCTCTTCTTAGCAGCATTGTATTCACTCCGGCTTTCTTCATATCATTCTCAAAAAAATCACCGAGTTCATCCTCTCCTATAGATCCTATAAAACCTGCAGGAGCGCCTATCATTGCAAGTCCGTGCAGGGTGTTTGCAGCGGATCCTCCTGATGCCAGGGTCCTTTTTGATTTTTGTGTAACCAGCTTTACCATAGCTGATTTAGCTTCATCCACCAACTGCATACTTCCCTTCGGAAACTCAAACCTTTCCAGGATGGAATCGTCATTTATCTGTGTCATTACATCTACAAGAGCGTTGCCTATACCAAGGATTTTCTTCATTTTAAAAATTTTTGCCCAAAGATATTGCTTAATTCAGTAAAAGCCCTTACTTTTGGCCTGCTAAAATTAAATAAGTTCTCTGATCGGTTATTGGTTATACTGCTTCTGCAATTAATTATCAATTAATAAGATAAGCGACGGAGAAAAACATAAAACACAGTCCTCAGTAGCTCAGTTGGTTAGAGCATCTGACTGTTAATCAGAGGGTCGCTGGTTCGAGTCCAGCCTGGGGAGCTTAAAAAAGAGTGAGTGTGAGAGTGAGTGTGAAGGCACGAACTACAAACTCACTCTTTTTTCTTCACACTCGCACTCAAACTCACACTTTCTTCTT
>JBJKPQ010000051.1:0-47489 GCA_046706305.1 Bacteroidales bacterium | reverse complement strand
TATCCATTGTCATCAGACTACCAACGCGGTTATCGGGATATTCGAGCAATTCCCTGACTTCCTGGGATGACTCAGTATCCATTTCATTAAGGAGAAGTTCGGCCTTCTCATCCTCAAGTTCATCGAGTATATCAGCAACCTCATCGGCTGGCATTTTCTCGAGTACATCAGCGGCCTTGTCGACAGGAAGGTTCTCGACTATGTGTATCTGTGCATGTGGTTCAAGCTCTTCAAGTACATCTGCGGCCTTTTCCTCATCCAGTGCCGTAAAAACAGACATGCTCGATTTCTTTCCCATCTCCTCCAGAATATCTGCGAGGTCGGAAGGGTGGAGAGTATGAAGCTTAGAATAACTTTTTGAAAGCCTTATGTTGGAATTTGAATCATCAATAGCCTGAACATCATCCCAAAGAATAAATTTAGCAGGAATATTAACCCTGAACAGTGACAGAATTCTCTTAATAGGAATAGAAATACCTATCCTTCTGAATATTCCCTCTATACCGATATCTACAGCCACTGCATATGTACCAGTAGGCAGAGTGGCCAGCCTAACATCATTTACCCTTACAAGCTTCCGGCCGTTAAGATCAACAATCTGTTTGTCGAGAATGTTTTCAACAAGTAACATACCGTTATCCACTTCGGTCTTTCTGAGTTCACTCAGCCTTGTGCAGGCCACATTAAGGGCTTCGCGAGCCTTTACTACTTTAAAGTTCCTGAAGGAATAAATCCTGGTTTCGTTGTTTATCTTAAGCTTAACACCCGTTACCAGCTGATGATTCGGGTCATTCTGTCCGGTAGGGGCAGCATTGACAAGCAGGTCCTTGATTGTTCCAATTGCATCACCATCGGCTCCGTAAGCTACTTTACCGATAATTCCGCTCAAATAAAAAGTTGTGAGTGATGTCATAGTCACCTCCTTACGGTTAATGATACAGCAGGAAGTGACCGGAAACCCCGGCTACCCTGCTATATCAGGGAATTTAAATAATATTTCGCAGGGTCGTCGTCCATTTGAAAAATTTAATTTGATTGCGCGGACAAAAATAAACCTCAGCACCATACTTTCCAAATTTTAATAAATTTTTATTCAAAAAGTTGACAATTCATATGTGTTATTCTTTTTTTCATAAATTAGGCGCATATTTAATTCATATCAATAGTGGGAGTATTAACTGATAAATTAGCCTCGTATGACGCGCCTCAGAAAGCTATGCAGGCCGGCATATATCCTTATTTCAGAGCTATAGAATCCGAACAGGACACAGTAGTTTATATAAATGGAAAGAAAGTACTGATGTTCGGTTCAAACAGCTACCTGGGATTAACAAACCATCCGAAGGTCAAGGAAGCCGCCATAGCTGCCATCGACAAATATGGTACGGGTTGTGCAGGCTCGAGATTTCTGAACGGAACGCTCGATATACACATTAAACTTGAAGAAAAACTTGCCGATCTTGTACAAAAGGAAGGCGCCCTCTGTTACAGCACGGGGTTCCAGGTAAACCTGGGTGTGGTCTCTCTACTGGCTGGCCGGAGCGATTACCTTCTTCTGGATGAACTGGATCATGCTTCAATAATCGAGGGAAGCAGGCTTTCCTTCGGCAAAGTGCTTAAGTATGATCATAACAATATGACAGCCCTGGAGAATAAGCTCAAAATATGCGAGAAGGATAAGATCAAGCTTATTGTGGTTGACGGTGTATTCTCCATGGAAGGCGACATTGTCAGGCTTCCCGAGATCGTTGAGCTCGCCGCGAAATATAATGCATCAGTAATGGTCGACGATGCCCATTCCCTGGGTGTTCTCGGTGAAAAAGGATCAGGGACTGCCTCACATTTCGGTCTCACAGATAATGTAGACCTTATTATGGGTACCTTTTCCAAGTCATTTGCCTCTCTTGGAGGATTCATAGCAGCCGACAAGGAGGTTATTAACTTCATTAAACATAATTCCCGTTCTCTAATTTTCAGCGCCAGCATGCCTCCGGCCAACGTGGCGGCAGTGCTTGCTGCAATGGAAATAATGGAATCAGAGCCTGAGAGAATTAAGCACCTGTGGGATATTACTTACTATGCGCTGGATGCTTTCAAATCTAATGGCTTTGATACAGGTAAATCAGAAACGCCCATCATCCCACTTTTTATCAGGGACGACCTGACAGCACTGAAACTGACACAAAGCCTTTTGAAGGATGGAATTTTCGTTAATCCTGTTGTCTCACCTGCCGTTCCTAAAGAAGACTGCCTGATAAGGTATTCACTTATGGCCACGCATACTAAGGAACAAGTGGATATTTCTGTGGATAAAATTACAAGGGCAGCAAAGTCTCTTGGGGTTTTAAAATAGAATAAAAATGAAAAAAGTAATTCTCATAACAGGTGTCTCCTCAGGCTTCGGCCGTCAAACCGCCAGGCTCCTTGCAGATGACGGGCATATAGTATACGGGACAATCCGCCGTGAGACGGAGACGGATAAGGGGGTAAATATCCTGATGCTTGATCTCACTGACACTGACTCAATAAAAAAAGCAGTGAGGACAGTCCTTGAAAGGGAAGGCCGCATAGACATTCTTGTTAACAATGCCGGCATGCATACAGGAGGACCCATAGAAACCATACCGGATGATTATATCAGAAAACAGATGGACACAAATTTCCTGGGCACTGTGAGACTTACAAGAGAAGTCCTGCCTGTAATGAGGAAACAGGGTGGTGGGATTATAATAAATTTCAGTTCAATAGGAGGATTGATGGGATTGCCTTTCCAGGCGTTCTACTCGGCCAGCAAGTTTGCTATTGAGGGTTTCAGCGAGGCACTGAGAATGGAAGTAAAAAAATTCAAAATAAAAGTAATACTCATTAATCCGGGCGATTTTCATACAAACAACTCCGCTAACAGGAGAGGTTTTCTTGCGCCTTCATCAGAGGGTGACCCCTATTATGATCAATTCACAAAAACACTTGGCATAATTGAGAAAGATGAAGCAGGAGGCTGGGAACCTGTTGTACTTGCAAAAAAAATTGTAAGGATAGTGAACAGCAGGAACCAGAGAAACAAGTATATTATTTCCTCATTTGAGCAAAAACTGGCTGTAGGGCTGAAGTATATATTACCAGGCAAGATATTCGCTGCAATACTTGAGAGCCACTATAAGATAAAGTCACAGAAGGAATAAACCCTTCCTTATAAGGGATTGTTCCGGGAAGCACTGTATCATTAGGGTTAGTACCCTTTGTAATCTGTTCCCATTGCATTAAGTGTACGTGGAAGCCATACAGTATAGCGTGAATCCTCTCCCCATGTATTACCCGCCGAGGCAAAATCGCAGAAATGAACAGCACGTGGCTTGCCGCCGGGACCTTCAAGATCCGTTCCCAGTACTACCGGACAGGTAAAAGCCATCCACACACCGGAGGGTTTTTCAGGATCAGGGGTCATGCTTACCTCGTCTCCCTTTGACTTTATTACTGCAGCCTCACATAAGGCACCGTCGTTAAAACGATTATCCCGTGCCAGCACAACCGGACCACGAATCAGGGCCTGCTGCCCGTCCTGCTGATAAAGCCGGCCCCTGAGATCAAGTTCAAGAACGACTCTGTCTCCATTGTTCCATTTCCTCCTTATAATTTTATATTCTCCCGGTGTTATTTCTCTGATCACCGAATCATTTACAGATATCCTCGTATCGGTACTCCATGCAGGTATTCTAAGGCCCAGGGAAAAAACATCCGGTTCCGAAGTTTCAATTTTTATTATATCTCTGCCTGTTACCGGGTAATCCGATTCCTGGCTTATAACTACCCTGCTTCCTTTGCCGGTGGTTACACCCGACTTAATCTTACCGTAAAGATTAATATATACTCCGTCATCAAAACCCATCACGGCAAATGAAGGAAGCATAACAAAAGCTCTCGGACCATTTGCAATACAGCAATTAATATCCATTCCGCATTGTTTTTCCCCGGCATGGCGGACACCTCCAAGCGGACTGTACTTGGCAATCTCCGAGCCATCATTCTTCAATGATGCCAGCATTGCATTATAAGCCGATTTCTCAATCTGGTCGGCATAAAGAGGATTGCCCGTCAGTCTAAGCAGGTTAAAGCAGAGCTTCATCCATGTCATTGTAACACATGTTTCCATAGTATGGTATGTTGGCCTTGTCTGATACCTGGCACCGTTATAGAAACATTCGAATGCCGTTCCCGATCCTGCAACGTTAATCTCATCCTTTATAATATTACCTGCCGCCATTCTTACGGCATTAAGGAAATCCCCGTTACCGGTTATCCTGTAAAGGTCAAGCAATCCGTCGTAGCACGACATCATCTCATATGCTTTTTGCCCGTTTTCATATGACCACCACACCTCAGGATGAGGGAATCTTTCAGCCACGGGAACACCTTCCAGCGCCTTGCTTATAAGTTTCGGCCCGCCTGGTGTTTCCCACCGGCTGACTATATACTCAGCAAAGTCCAGATAACGCTTATTTCCCGTATACCTGTAGAGAGAAACCACTGGTTCAAGAATTGAGCTGCTTGGCATCCCACGGTAATTTCCTGTTTTTACAATATCAGCCTTACCCGGGCCAACAAGTGTCATCAGGTGATCAGCTAATTTCCCGGCACCATCCAGGGCAGCAGTGTCACGGGTAATGTCATAATATGCCAGCAAACCCAGCATAGTGTATTTTTGTCCCCATATATCCCACTGCTTCAGCTGAGCAGAATCTGAGTAGTTGCCTATATATCCGTCAGGCATCTGTGTTCCCAGCAATTCCTTAACGCCCTTTTTCATCATAGACATTATCCCGCTGTCGTGGGTATAGTTATATGCAGCTGCTGCTGAGAGCATCCATTTACCCCAGAATTCAGACTGCCACAGATGGGTCTCCTCTTTATGCCTGAAGGGTTCGACAAGGTATAAGGGATCCTCGGCCTTTATTTGTTTTTCAATAACCAGACTGATCTTTGACCCGAGATAGCCCCCGATATATGTTTCCGAAGGATCAGACACTCTGAGAAGGTCCCTTACAGTGTTAAAGGATTGAGTGTCTTTTATTGCTTCCTGGCAATAGGCAGAAGCAGATAATGCAAGAATAAAAATAAGTAAGGCTGAGAAATGTCTTTTCATATCCAAAATTGATTAAGCGTGTTACGATGCACCAATTTATAAAATAATCTGCTCATCAAAGACCTGATTTAAGAAAGGAAAAATTTTGAGGCTGTATCAATCAGATTATATAATTTCCAAATTATTGATACTTTTACCCTGAAATTTTTTACAATGACAGAACTGGAAAAATACTTCAGCCCGTTCCGCGAAAATATTACGGGTATAAACAGTGAAATAGAAACACCTTACGGGAAAAAACCTCTTGTATATGCCGACTGGATTGCGAGTGGAAGGTTATATATGCCAATAGAAAAGAGGTTATCGGATCAGATAGGGCCGATGGTCGGAAATACCCATTCAGAGTCGACGGCAACGGGTAAAGCAATGACCGATGCATACCACCTTGCCCAGAAAATCGTTAAGAAACATGTGCATGCCAATGAGGATGATAAAATTATCTTCACAGGCTCCGGAATGACCTCAGCCATTGCCAAGCTGCAGAGAATACTTGGTCTTAAGGTGCCAGAACAGGCAATCAATTTCTGTGCTTATCCTCACAACAGGTATCTCAGGTGTAATGATGTTCCAAACGATAAAAAACCTGTCGTATTTCTTACTCATACTGAACATCACTCAAACCACACCTCATGGTTTGAAACCCTGGCTGAGATTGTTGTCCTTGAGCCGGCAGAGGATCTTACAGTTGACCCGGATATTTTAAGAAAGGAAATTAAAAAATACAGCGACAGACCTCTTCTTATAGGCTCATTTTCAGCATGTTCAAATGTAACAGGATACTTCCCTCCATATTATGAACTGGCAAAGATCATGCACGAACATAATGGATTCTGCTTTATTGACTTTGCTGCTTCTGCTCCTTATGTTGATATTGATATGCACCCTGAAGACCCCATGGCAAGACTCGACGCCGTGTTCTTTTCACCGCATAAGTTCCTTGGAGGCCCCGGAAGTGCAGGAGTACTTGTTTTTAATAAGCAATTGTATAAAAATCAGACCCCGGATACACCCGGCGGAGGAACAGTGAAATGGACCAACAGGTGGGGAGGATACAGCTATATAACAGATATAGAGGTAAAAGAAGACGGAGGTACCCCTGGATTCCTTCAAGGTATTAAAGCGGCCCTGGCAATCAAACTGAAGGAAAAAATGACAGTTCCGAGGATAAGAGAAAGAGAAAATGAACTTATAAGTATTGCTTTCAGGGAACTCTCAAAAATAGAAGGGCTTCATATCCTTGCACAGGATGTAAAAGAACGACTGGGTGTATTTTCTTTCTATACAGATGGTATTCATCATAATCTTTTCACCATACTCCTGAATGATATATTTGGCGTACAGGTAAGAGGAGGCTGCTCATGTGCAGGCACATACGGTCATTTCCTGCTTGATGTGGATTTAAGTATGTCACAGGAGATTACAGATAAAATCGATTCAGGGGATCTTTCTCTCAAACCCGGCTGGGTAAGGCTTTCCCTTCATCCTACCATGACTGATGATGAACTGTATTATATAGCAGATGCCATTTCCAGGACAATGATTCATGCAGAAGAATGGGGAAAAGAATACATTTATAACAAGCACACCAACGAATTCCGCCATAAAAGTTTCGATGCAGAAACAGCCAACGGTACTACCAAATGGTTTAACACCGGCGAGTTTTAATAATTAATACTGTATAATAGTAGAAGCTGAACTAACCGGTACAATGCCTTAATGAACCGGCTTAGTCTGAAAGCCTGATAATTTTTTTAAAAACATCTTGTATTATGAACATATGTTCATTATTTTTGTAATGAACATTAGCTCATAATAGAATGTCACCACGCCCGAAAAGATTAAGAAAAATCAGCAATCCGCCTGTTATATCGGGATTTAAGCCTTATGGGGGTAAGAATAAAAATTACGGGAAAGGCACTGTATTCCTGGAATACGAGGAATATGAAGCAATCAGACTCTGTGATTTTGAAAGGCTTAGCCATTTTGACGCATCAGTTATAATGAATGTCTCACGGCCTACACTTACAAGGATATACTCCAAAGCCAGGGAAAAGATGGCGGAAGCCCTTGTCCTCGGGAAACAACTGATAATAGAGGGAGGTAAAATATATTTCGACAGTGAATGGTTCGCATGCGGTTCATGCGGCTGTTATTTTAATAATCCCGATAAGGAGGTGGAGACAAAGGAATGCCCTCTATGTGGCAGCAAAGACATTTCAATATATGAAGATTTTGAATATGATGATCCGGATGAATTGTCACCGGTGAGTAACGACATATGTATTTGCCCGTCCTGCGGCTATGAAAAACCGCATTCATTCGGAACTCCATGCAGGAAAGAAGCCTGTCCGGAATGTCAGCATCAGCTTGTAAGAAAAGGGTCTCAACATCATAAAGAAATTCTGAATGAAAGCAGCAATCACAAGCACGGGTAACAGTCTCAACAGCAAGATGGATCAGCATTTTGGACGCTGTGCATATTTCGTTATATATGACACTGAATCGGACGGGTATGAATTCATACCCAACACAGGGAAAGATGCCCCTGAAGGAGCGGGTCCGGCTGCCGCACAGCTGGTAGCCTCGCGGAATGTAAAAAAAGTAATATCCGGCGAATTTGGAATTAAGATCAAGTCGCTTCTCGACAGGCTCAATATACAGATAATAGTTCTAAAAGAGCCGGAGAAAACAATAGGTCAGATAGTTGAATTATTAAACCATTAATAAAAAAATGATGCCACAGTTGAATGGATCCGGACCGGATAGTAAGGGCCCGAGAACAGGTCGTGGCCTTGGCGAGTGTAAAAAACATACTCCTGAAGAGCTCCTTAACAATCTTGGAAAAGGACAGGGGAAAAGACGTAAAACGGGCGGGGGAATAGGTGAAGGGAAACGCCTGAAAAGTTATTTAAAATAACAGGTAATAAAAAAGGAGGTTATTATGCCAGCATTAAATCAAAGAGGCCCCATGGGCAAAGGTCCAATGACAGGCCGTAAAACGGGTCGCTGCACTAATTCCGGAGCAGCATTGAAAGAAAAGGACTGTAATTATGCAGGAGAACAGCGCAAACCTTATATTGAAGATCTTCCGCGAAGAGCTTTCGGATACGGATACGGAAGAGGAATGCATGGAAGAGGCCGCGGTTTGAACCGGATGAATCGCCCTGGGGGAATGTTTTAATCATACAGCTAAAAAATCAGTCGTTCTTAACAAATATTAATCTTATATAAATTCTTTCATAAATGAAAAAACGCATAGCCATCCCGCTTGAGAACGGGATATTGAGTTCACATTTCGGCCATTGCCGGCAGTTTGCCATTATTGATGCCGAGGATCATACTGTTACAAACGAATCACTTGTAGTGCCTCCTCCTCATGAACCCGGTTTACTGCCCGCATGGCTTGCTGAGAAAGGTGTTACAGATGTTATAGCAGGAGGAATGGGACAACGTGCAATAACTCTTTTCAACCAACAGAATATCAACGTATTTGTTGGTGCTGAAATCAAGAAGGATACAGAACTTGCCAATGATCTGCTGAACGACAGGCTTGTTGCAGGTGCCAATTATTGCGATCATTAAAAGATCTTAGATTATTATGATATCAGACCACAGGTGCTTTTTTTGCTTTACAAGAGCTTTTGAAAAGCTGCTGGCAAAAGAGAATATCCCGGTTGAAGAAAAGAATGCGTTCACAAGGGAAATGATAACAATGTACCGGGACAAATGGGATGAACTGTATTCACCGGAATTTTCCCGTGAGCTCCACATTGTTTTGAGGAAATACACTAATAATCCGGATCCATACAAGGCTGAGAAGAAAATAAATAACGATCAGGCCCTGAGCCTTGTTCCGGAAGCACGCAAGTTAATCAGCCAGTCGGCTGATCCGTTCAGGACAGCACTGAGGATTGCCATTGCAGGCAATATAATTGATTTTGCAGCTAATGACAACTTCAATATTTTCACAACGATTGAAAAGGCCCTTGATTCAGAATTCTCGATAGATTACTCGGCAGAGCTTGAAAAGAGGCTGGCGGCAGCCCGTTCGGTACTCTTCCTTGGCGATAATGCTGGTGAAATAGTCTTTGACAGGTTATTCATTGAGACAATAAAACACCCTGATCTTACATATGTTGTCAGGGGAGGCCCGGTCATCAATGATGCAACAATGGATGATGCTTCCTATACTGGCATGACTGAAGTTACAAAGGTAATATCAAACGGGTATGATGCACCCTCGACAATTTTACACCGATCAGGTGAAGCACTGCAGAAGCACTTCAGGGAAGCCGACCTGGTAATTTCAAAGGGCCAGGGTAATCTTGAAGGTCTCCTGCCACTGAGTGATAAAAGAATATTCTTTCTGCTGATGGTCAAATGCGATGTAATAGCAGAGCTGCTAAAAGTGAATAAAGGTGACCTTGTTGTCTATAATTCAGGAGCTTCAGTTGAAGAATTAAGATAGCTGTTGCCAGCAGTAAAGGATGAACAGGTAATAACATTCTTTTCTTCGACAAACATGTTCTTGTCGGTGTTTTTATAGGTTATAAGGCTTTTCTTTTTGATTGTGACCATGAAGTTCCTGCACATACCCTGTTAAAACAATTATCTCCCGGATGCCTGCAGCAGCCTTACATATTTCTTAAGATAGTGATGTTCCGTAAAATCACTGAAACCATATCCTGAAAGGATTGCTTTCCAGTCGCGCTTAATGTAGTCAAATGCATAAATACACTCAACCTTTTTAAATACAAACCTGTGAAATGCCGGCATTTTATCCATATCGAATTCCGCAAAATCGAGGATAAAAAAACTTCCTCCAGGCTTCAAATGAGAATAAATATTCTTAATAACGATATCTCTCACCTCATGGGGAAAACCGTGTATAACAAAGCTGATAAAGATCTTGTCGAACTTTCTGCCAAGGTCAAAAGGCTGGTCTATTCTCTTGTTAATGAATTCAACATTACTACTGCTCCTGAACCTTGAGAGGAATTGCTTTTCCATATCAGGTGAGATATCAAGACCTGTAATGCTTCCTTTCTCCCCTATGTATGCTTTCATCAGGGAAGCATTCCTGCCCGTGCCGCATCCAAGATCGAGAATGTGATCGCCGGGCTTTATATTCATTTCCTTAACAGCACTTTTAATAAAGCCGCTGTATTTTCCGAATGAACCAATGTTCATCACCTTGTCGTAATTCTTGGCTGTGAAGGGTGTCAGTTCAACACCCGATTCAGGGTAGATCCTGGTATTCATATCCTGTAAATATTAAATATTCTTAAAAATCCTGGCAAGTGAAAAGCCCGGGGCATCGAGCCTCAAATCAAGAAAATAGCCAAATGGTGTCTGGTACACTTCATAGCCTGCGTTCTTCATACGCTCCTCTGCTTTGTTAAGAAGTGTTCCCGTAAAATCCGGATCGGCCTTGCTGTCAGACAGGTGTGCAAAGGAGTGAAGGATAACCTTTTTTGTGTTGTTTTTACCACAGGCCCATTTCAGGTTTTTAACAAGCTTTTTTTCAACATCACTCTCCCTTTCAGTATCTTCCTGTTCGGCCTGAATAAAGGCTACCTGGACATCCAGGAAATCAGCCGGCTCCGTTAGCTCCGGAGCTGTTTCCACGGTACGGACAGTCGGAGTGTAGCCAAAACTATTACAATACATTAACAACAGCTTCATAATAATTTATTTTTTAAAACCACCGGCCGGTGAAGATCGCTGTTATATCACGAGCGATTAAGTCCGCTGACAGTATTATGTTTAAGTTTTCTGTCCTTTACCACCAGGGGCGTCACAGGGACCTTAGACCTGGCATTGAAGATCATATCATGCCCAAGGCACAGTCCCATCATAATATTAAGCTCAGTATTGTTTTCTTCAAGGAACTTGGCCTGCCCGGCAGGATTACATGTCACCCCTTTATATCCCGGAACAAGGTCACTGAAAGGGACCCTGCCATATTTGCAGCTTACCCTTGAGACTTCAAACCCTGCCTCGCTAAGTATCCTCTCGAGATGCGCCGATTCACTATTAAAAGTTACACAATGAGCTATCCCTAAACGCTTTAACCCGGCCTCCCTTGCATATTCTATTATTTCATCAACCCTGTCAATATGAGGATTTAGTGAATCCTCCGCCACCTTTAATATATGCCTGTCATCTTCCGTATACAGGCTGCTGAAATCAACGTTCTCCATTTTTGCCTATGATTCCGTTACTTTTATTTCAGATGTAATCTCCATTGCTTTCCTGTAAACGGCACTGACCCCACAATACCTCTCTTCCGATAGCTTAACTGCTTTTTCAAGTTTATCCATTGGCAGATCCTTCCCTGTAAATTCGTATACCACATGCATCTTATAAAAATGTTTCGGATGTTCTTCTGTAAGATCACCTTCAACCCTTACATTAAAGCTATCGACTGTAACCCTCATTTTGTTCAAAATAGATATAACATCCATTGCAGTACATCCTCCAAGTGAAAGCAGCATGAAAGGCTTGGGCCTGGGCCCCCTGTTGCTGCCTCCTACCTGGGGATCAGCATCTATAGAAACCTTATAGCCATCAATGTCTCCTTCAAATGCCATTCCATCAAGCCATTTTGTATTTACAATCTCTTTTCCCATGATAATCTGATATTAAAACATGTATATTTTGAGTTATATCTTTATTGTTGAAACTGTTTCAAATTGAATGAGGTCGTAAAGTTACTACCATTGTAATTCCTGCCAATTAAATGACCCGCCTTTTATTCCCGGTGCTGATTGAGATATTTCACCTTTTTTGTTGTTGTATATCAACTTCCGCTCATTAACCAGGCCCCTGGTTTTACTGTTTCCTGGTTAAAGAATGACTGGGATGAAGTTAATATACGAAAAAAAAATCATTCCCTCCTATTACATACCATTATTATACATATTTACAGACAATTAAAAAAAGGACTTATCTGACATAAAACAATCAGCCTTTAATACATATGAGTTGAAAATATATCCTGCTCATGCCGATTCTTTTGTGTTTCACAAAGTTGCCTGACTGATTTATTCATCTCTCTTCCAAACCACATAATATAATCTTTTTAAGGCAGTTAACAAGAATCAACAAGACTGTTATATTTTTAACAAATTGTTAACTTATTATACTTGGAGCGGCCTGATAAATTCCGTAAATTTAATATGTGCTAAATAAGAATGATTCTCATTTGATATTAGTGATAATATGCCTGATAAAACAGCTAAACGGATACTCGCAGAAAACAGGCTGAAAGCAACACCTCAGAGGATTGCTGTGCTTGAAATGCTGTTGTTCACCACTGATCATCCTGATGCAGAAATGATTTTCAATTACTTACACGAGAGACATTTGTCTGTTTCCCAGGCAACAATATACAAAACCCTTGAGGTGTTTTCCAGGAAAGGGATTGTAAAGAAAGTACATACCGATAAGGATCCTGTCAGATATGATCCGGTGCGGGAAAGGCATCACCATCTTTACAGTGCGGAATCGGACCGGATAGAAGATTATATTGACAGTGAACTCGACAGGATTCTGGATGAATATATGAAGGGAAAAGATATTCCGGGGTTTGAGGTTGAAGACATCAGGTTGCAAATTACCGGCAGATTCATAAACAAAAAACATAATAGTTAATAACTCAAATACCGAAGACAATGGGACAAAAAGGAAGATCAATCGTTAAAATGGATGTAGATGAACTTATCAA
Organism: Bacteroidales bacterium; assembly: GCA_046706305.1. GTDB lineage: Bacteria > Bacteroidota > Bacteroidia > Bacteroidales > VadinHA17 > LD21. The sequence continues at coordinate 34,620 of JBJKPQ010000051.1, read as the reverse complement.
TTTGCTAAACAAAGCACTGGCGGATGAATGGCTTGCATATTACCAGTACTGGATAGGCTCGAAGGTTGTTAAAGGGCCAATGAAGGATGCAGTCATAGCCGAGCTCACCCTTCATGCAACGGAAGAGCTGAGTCATGCTGAATTACTTTCCACAAGGATAATCCAGCTCGAGGGTACTCCCGTCCTCTCCCCTGCCGACTGGATGAAGTTTAGTAATTGCGGCTATGACGTACCTTCTGATCCTTATGTGGAAGAGATACTTAACCAGAATATTAAAGGTGAGCAGTGTGCAATTAAGACCTATAGTGAACTCCTTGATATAACAAGGGAGGGCGATCCTGTCACTTACAATATCATACTTACCATACTCTCGCAGGAAGTTGAGCATGAGGAAGATCTCTCATCCCTGAAAGAAGATCTTGATCTTATGTTATCAAGGAACAGACGGTAATAAACCGGAAACAGGAATTATTGACAGGCAGATTTATTAATATCTTAAAACACTTATCATGGAAGAAAATCAGATCACCCCGATGCCAAGAATTGGCGACAAAGCGCCATCATTCTGCGCTGTAACCACGCAGGGAGAAATTAACTTCCCGGCAGATTATTCAGGAAGCTGGGTCATTCTTTTCAGTCATCCTGCCGATTTTACACCGGTATGCACCTCCGAGTTCATCACCTTTGCCTCTATGGAAAAGAAATTTGAGAATGCAGGTTGCAAGCTTGTTGGTCTGTCTGTTGACGGACTTTACAGCCATATAGCATGGCTGCGAACTATAAAAGAGAAGATCGAATATAAGGACATGAAGAATGTGGAGGTAAACTTCCCTCTTATTGAAGACATTACCATGGAGGTTGCTCAAAAATATGGCATGATACAGCCAGGGGAAAGCTCGACAAAGGCTGTAAGGGCAGTGTTTTTTGTCGATCCCAAGGGTATAATAAGAGCAATAATATATTATCCCTTAAGCCTTGGTCGTAACTTTGAGGAATTATACAGGGCCTTAATTGCAATGAAAACTGCTGATGAGTTCTCTGTAGCAACTCCTGCTGACTGGCAGCCCGGTGATGATGTTATAGTACCTACAGCCGGATCATGCGGAGTAGCTAAGGAAAGAATGGAGAACAAAAAGGATATGAAATGCTACGACTGGTTCTTCTGTACAAAGCCAATTGATCAAAATACTGTTCTTAAGAAAGTTCTTAAACAAAAGTAAATATCAACTGTTTAAAAATTGAGCCGCAAATAAAACAAAAGGTTGCAGCCTCAGTGTTAAAGTGATGCTGATATAAACATCATTGGTTTCAGGCTTTGACAATAATTGTTTTATTTGCGGCTGGTTTTATACTAATTCTTATTTTAAAATTACATGAACGAATTTGACATCAAAGCATTGCACTGGGATCAGAACCCTATGATTTGGGATCGTGCAAATGCCATTGCAGAGGAAATTAAAAACAGTGTCCCCCTCAACAGGAACATGACAGCACTTGAATTCGGAGCAGGAACAGGAGTAACCAGTTTTATACTGAAGGATTTACTTAAAGAGATAACCCTTATGGACAACTCGGCTGAAATGTTCAGAATAATGAAGGAAAAAATAAAAGATTCAGGCGTTTCAAATCTGAAAGCTATCAACTTTAATATGGAAACGGACACATATAAAGACGGCACATTTGATTTTATTTTCAACCAGATGGTTCTTCATCATATTTCAGATATTCCCGGAATTATTAAAAAATTCCATGAGCTCCTCAATCCCGGGGGATACCTTGCCCTGGCAGATTTGTACCCTGAAGACGGATCATTTCATGGTGATGGATTTACAGGTCATAAGGGCTTTGACCCGGATGAAATGTCAAAACTTGCATCCACACAGGGGTTTACAGATATCTCGTACAGGAAGTGTTATACAATGAATAAACAAATAAGCGATACCGAGAAAAAAGAATTTGACATTTTCCTGCTTACAGCCCGGAAACCTGCCAGTTAAGGACAAGTTTACCGCGATTAGTACAAGGCTTAAGAAAATCTGTTTTTTAAATAATATACACAAAATAGTCGGCTGTTTTCTTGCATTATGAACGCAGGTTCATTATCTTTACAAAAAGTACCATGAAAAAGCCGGTTATTATCAAACTCCTGATCATATTGCCGTTGATATTGTTTGCTGACTATATCATAGTGGCATTATTTGGGTGTGTTACCTGTCTTTTGGGTTTTGAAAAGGATTTTTATTGCGGCCCGTTTTGTCTTGCCGGAAAAATAATTTTAGCTTTGTCAATGGTATTCTTTGGATATATAATATATCCTGATATCAGAGCATTATTCAAAACATTCAGAGATGGCCAGGCCAAATAAAAGCAGGAAAATATCCAACCCGCCAAAAATGAAAGGCTTCAAGCCATTCGGGATGCCTCTCTGCAAAATTGATCCAGTGGCTTTGAAATTTGAAGAATACGAAAGTATCCGTTTAGTCAATTACGATAATCTCTCCCAGGAGGAGGCTTCGAAAAAAATGAATATTTCAAGGCCTACATTCACCAGGATATATAACCGGGCCTTAAAACAAATTGCCAAATCTTTTGTTGAAGGTAAAGCCATAGAGATAGAAGGTGGCGATTACTTTATGGAAAATGAATGGTACCGCTGCAAAAAATGTTTTAAGCTGATCAGGGGGCTGGAGAACCACTCCAGATGCAAAGATTGTTCTTATTACGGCGACGGTGAGCTTGTTAAACTAAATTAAGGAAATATATTTATGGAGATTATTTTTGAAGGAGGAAAGGTTGTTACAGCATTGCTTAACGGACACATAATTAAAACAGACCAGCCTCTTGACAATGGTGGTCAGGATATTGCGCCTGCGCCGTTCGATCTTTTTATGGCATCTATTGGCACCTGTGCAGGTATATATGTTAAATCGTTCTGCGACAGGAGAAATATACCCACTGAAGGAATAAAAATATATCAGAATATAGAGTACAGTGATGAGACCCATCTTCCTGTAGATGTCACAATAGATATTAAGCTGCCACCCGATTTCCCGGAAAAATACAGGGAAGCCGTAGTAAGTGCTGCCGGACTTTGTGCAGTAAAGAGATCCATTGCCAATCCTCCGGTTTTTAATATTAAGGCATCAGGCGCGGTGAAGTCATGAGTCATTCCGGATTTGAATTACTTAATTAAAATATGCAATAATATGAAAATAGCAGTACCCATAACAAGTGGGAACATGGTAGACGGACACTTCGGTCATTGTGATTCTTATGGTGTTTACACAATTTCCGAAAACAATGAGATAGAGAACATTAAAAAGGTTGATTCGCCACAGGGATGCGGATGCAAGTCAGACATAGCTTCAGTCCTTGCCTCCGACGGTGTTTCATTGATGCTTGCAGGCGGCATAGGTGGCGGCGCCATCAATGTTCTTAACAACAGTGGCATTGAAGTTATACGTGGTTGCTCAGGAGAGGCTTCCGAAGTTGTTAATTTATACCTGCAGGGTATGGTTCACGACAGCGGTAGCAGTTGCAACCACCACCCCACGGACCATCATCACGGACATTCATGCAGTCATAACTAGGATCCGGCGCACTTATCCTTTATGGATGAGGGTATCCGGTTTATCCATATTTTCAAATAAGAAAATAAACGAGTAATTTAAGAGGTTATAGTACTGATTTGCAACATGGAGACCATAGTACACAAACCTCTTAATTCGTTATGGCTCAAAGCCTCTGTAATAGGCAGCTTCTGGGCATCAGTAGAGATAATACTGGGCAGTTTCCTGCACAATCTCAAAGTTCCTCTTTCAGGAACCATATTATCCTTCATAAGTGTTTACCTGATGGTTGCCTTTCTGCAGGTATGGAAAGAGAAAGGACTTGTGATCAGGGCAGGGCTCATTTGTGCACTAATGAAATCCATTTCGCCCAGTGCACTGATAATAGGCCCAATGATAGGCATCTTTTCCGAAGCACTGCTGCTTGAGGTTTTCATCCTGCTTTTTGGAAGAAATCTTCTCAGCTATATTACAGGAGGAGCATTTGCCGTTCTGAGCGCCATCCTTCACAAATTTGTGAGTCTGCTGGTATTATACGGCTTCGACTTTGTTAAAATTCTTAATGCATTATACCAGTTCACGGTAAAGCAAATACATCTTCCCAACATTGATCCGGTAAACCTCGTCATTATCATTGTTATTATTTACCTGGTAACCGGTGCCCTGGCTTCAGTCTTAGGTTACATTGCCGGGAAAAGATATTTAGCAGGGCGTACAAAATACAAGGTCAACAGCAAAATTAACATCGGATATGATGATGGAAGGCCATTCGAACAGCAAAGGCACGGCTATTCAGTTATATTTCTCATAACTAACATAGCATTCCTGGTCATAAGCCTGTTTGTCATCAATTCGGGAAATAATATAATAATTTGGATTATTCCGCCGGCCTATATCATTTTCTGTATCTTACATTACAGATCTTCACTTAAAAGGTTTCGTAAACTGTCATTATGGATCCAGTTCATAATAATAACAGTAGTGGCAGCTTTTCTATGGAATAGTATATCGGGGGAAGGTATTTTTTCAATAAACGGGCTGATTGCAGGTCTTAAAATGATAGGCAGAGCGGTTATTGTTATAATCGGTTTTGCCGCAATAAGCATTGAGCTTAAAAATCCTGTAATAAAAGCAGTTTTATACGGGAAAGGCTTCGCCAGCCTGTATCAGTCGCTAAACCTTTCATTTTCAGCTCTCGGATCAATCATATCATCCATGCCCGAATCGCGCAGTTTACTAAAGAAATCCAGCTCAATAGTACCTTTGATACTAAAACAGGGTGAAGATTTACTGGATACTTTTAAAAAAGAAGACACTAACGGTTCACCGGTAATAATAATTACAGGTGATATACGCCAGGGTAAAACAGGTTTTCTGAGGAAAGTAACGGATGTACTCAGCAGGGATAAGATAAGACTTTCGGGTTTCCTTTCCTTAGGCATTGACAGGAAAGGCGAGAGAATGGGATTTGATCTTTACGATCTCAGAAAGTCTGTTTCTACGGAATTATGTACGAGGATACCATCGCATGACAGGGTGCACTATGGGAGTTTCTATTTTAATCCCGAAGGTCTAAGGAAAGGACAGGAGATACTTGATCCTGAAAACCTTTCGGACACAAAGGTTGTTATAATCGACGAAATAGGTCCGCTTGAGCTCAGCAACAAAGGCTGGAGCCGCTCAATTGAGGTCTTATGTAATAGCATGCAGATTCTCCAGATATGGGTTGTACGTCGTTCTGTTATAAAACATGTGATAAGAAAATGGAAAACAGGAGATATCTATGTGGCTGACATAAGTATCGATTCCCCTGCTGAGGTAGTCCGTCTTGTAAAGGATATCCTCAACAAATGACCTGTAAACAAGAGCACCTTCATTCAAAAAACCTTAAATATAAAAAGCTGACCAGCAAATTGAGGTCAGCTTAAATATTATGTTGAAGCAGATTATTTCCCAGGTGGAAAGTGAACATTCCTGCCTTACTGTTCTTTTTTAAGGGTAGTAATACCAAAAGGCAAATACAAAGGACAAAATCCTACCAGACTGGTAAGTAAAAAAACTGCGGCTACTACCAGCAGGACTATTCCAAGAGTGCCTGTAATGGTGTGGGTAAAATAAAGTACAGCCACTATGACAGCGACCAGCGTTCTGATCACCTTGTCGATTGTTCCCATGTTCTTTTTCATATCAAAAAATATTAGTTAATAATACCAAAGTTAATCCAATTCCTTTGCAATTGCCATAGCAGCAATAGTACCATCGGCAACTGCTGTGGTTATCTGCCGGTATTTTTTACTAATCACATCTCCTATTGCATAAACATCAGGCATGCTTGTCCGCATATCTTCATCTGTTTTTATATACCCCCAGTTATCGAGTTCGAGGTGTTCTTTAAACAGATCTATGTTTGGCTTCATACCGATAAAGATAAACACTCCATCGCGTAACAGTTCATGATGCTCTTTTGTTCTGAGATTTTCAACCTCTGTTATCATTTTGTCTCCTTCCCGACGGAAAGACCTGGGTTCATGTTCAAAAACAATGTCAATTTTCGGATTATTCAATACCTTTTCCTGGGCTTTTTTATTTGCTGTCAGTTTATCGAACTGATGAACCATAGTAAGATTCTTCGCGAACCGGGTAAGATATTCAGCCTCCTCAACAGCTGAATTCCCGCCCCCTATTACCAGTACATCCTTATCGTCAAAATATTTCCCATCGCATGTTGCACAGTACGAAATCCCTTTACCTTTTAATTCCCTCTCGCCCAAAGCACCGGTGTGGTTTGGAGTTGTGCCGGTTGCAATTATTATCTTCTTTGCTTTCAAAGTTTCGTACTCATCAATAATTACTTCCTTTTTTTTCAGGTCGACTTTTGTGACATCAACAGCGACTTTGTAAATAGTACCGCATTGTTTCGTCTGTTCACTCATATAGTGCGATAACATGTATCCTGCCTGCGGCTCAATAAAGCCCGGATAATTTGATACTTCATGAGTAGTTGACACATTACCTCCGGGAAGCGCCACATCGACAAGAACAGTATTTATTTTAGACTGGCAAAGATAAAGACCAGCAGTCAGACCTCCGGGACCGGCACCTAGTATAATAACATCAAATTCAGATACTTTAGGTTTTATACTATTTTTTATTTCTGCAACTCGTTCGTGATGCAACATCTTATCCAGGTTACTGACTATATCCGATCTTTTTATACCACCGGCAAGTCTTTCACCTGTCTCTTCACCATTTTCGAAAAACAACAGGGTTGGTGATCCTTTTACGCCAAGGCTTTCAGCAAGTTCACGGTTCTCCTGCCGGAAAATTTTCAAAAACTTAACATCCTTCCCATACAGGTCGGAGAGATCCTCAAATTTGGATGCAAGAGCCTCACAGGGAGGACACTCTGTTGAATAAAAATCAAGTACCACTTTACCTGCACCAAGGACTTCCCTTTCAAATTCCTTTGAATTTATCTCTTTCATTTTGTATTAAATATGCTTATTGATTTTTAAAGGCTGATATTTTCAAAATAGGCTGCGAAACCAAGTTCCAGCAATTCCTTTACAGGGCGGCAATCGGATGAACATATCCTTCCCGTGTTGTTCCTGGCCACAGAGCCGCAGCCTCCTCCGCAGGCAAGCTGAACAGGACAGTCCTTACACTCAGGAATCGACATAACATCACGTGTTTCCCATTCCTCTATTACTGCCTCCTTACGAGTTATTTCGGGATAAAATGTGCCAAGCAGTTCATCAGCCTTACCCACTGTAGCTGTGCACGAATATATGCTCCCTGTATAATCGAAGGCCCATTCTGTTTTGCATGCCGGACATGCATCAAAAAGTGGATCGGGTAATTCACCGTTTTCAGATAAGAATTTGGCCACAGAATAAGCTGGTTTATAAAACTCAAGTACCTGCGGATGTTCACGTGTCAGGTCATATACAGCTTCATAAAGTGACACGCGGTCGAATAGCTTATCGGGAGTCAGCTGGCAATGATGCAATTCATAATTACGCCCCAGCTGGGTTTTAAAGAAAGGACTTTTTATCCATCCTTTTTCTGCTGCAAATGATGATAAGCCCGGAAGATCATTAATATTATCCTTATCAATGACCATCCTGAGGTTAATATTGATGCTTTTCTCCAGGCATGAGTCAATACCTCTTACTATCTTATCAAAAGTACCGCCTCCGCCTTTTAGGAACCTTCTCCTGTTATGTACATCTTTTGTCCCATCAAGAGTGACCTGTACCTCACGGATTAATCTCTTTGCCAGTATTTCAGAATATTCCTCAAGGTAATAACCATTTGTAACAAAACATACCTCAAGATCATTTGCAGTTGCTTTATCAAGAATATACGAAATCAGCTCTTTCTGCCCGGGATTGTTTAACAGGGGCTCGCCTCCAAATACAGTGATATATTTACTGCGCCCGGCAAATTCTCTTTGAATGTAATCAAAAAAAGCATCTGCAACCTCGTGGGAGAGCCTGTTTAAAGGATTAGTATACTGATCCTGGTAACAATATGAACAGGCGAAGTTGCAGCTGTAGTTTGTTACAAAAAATAACTGGATCTCCTCATCATCGCGGGAATCGAGGAAATCGAGATATTTTTCCCTGTAAAGAGCCGCTTCTTCAGATTCCTCCATAAGGTAACCCTTTTCAGCCAGTTCATTATCAAAACCAGCATCCCCGGAGCTGTTACCGTTACGCAAAAGATCCACCTTAAGCGCATCTTTACTGTTAAGTATATCGGCACTTCCGGTAAGAAGGTTTACGAGAAAATAATTTTCCGAGCCCTTTATCCTGGAGAAAATGTTATACTTTGAATATTTCATTTAGAGACAATAAGTTACTCAACGAACTATACCTAAAATATATGTACTCCGTTACCGAATAAATTACCTGAATTGTACAAATTAGTCGTGGCAGCCAACTACTGTCTTTGATGTTTTAGCACAGCACTGAGCCACTTTCACATTACTTCTGCTTTCTTTCTTCTTAATCACACTTTTCATACTATATAAATTATTTAAGTAAAACCTCATTAACACCTTTTACCAGGTTCTCTTTAGGAACGTATCCCATTACCACCTGCGGCTTACCATTCATGGGTATAAATAATAATGTCGGCAGACCTGTAATACCCAAAGCCTGAGCCAGAGCCTTCTGCTGATCTGTATTCACTTTATAAACAACAATTTTACCTGTATATTCCTTTGCCACTTCCTCAACAAGGGGAGAAAGTTCTCTGCACGGAGGGCACCAGTCAGCATAGAAATCAATAATTGCCGGTTTAGAGCCTTTATATTGCCATGTCTTATCATTCTGGTAATCATAAACATATTTCCTGAAAGTGTCTCCTGTCAGAGCTGTTACAGCTCCTTGCTCAGTGCCCGAGGGAGGATCAGCAGGTTTATTGCTGTTTCCTGCACCACAACTTGCCAGGATAACAGAAAAAAATAAAGCGGGTATTAATATTCTTATTTTCATTTTCCTGATTTTTTAATTTTCACAACCGCAACCACATCCGGAGGATTTCTCTCCGGCTACGGTCCAGCTGCATACTTTTGCATGTCCCTTATCATAAGGAGCCGATTCCTCTATGATCTTAATTGACCTGAAGCCTGCAATGTGAAGATGTTCAAGATATTCATCACGGGTAACCGATCCTGCCCAGCATTCGGATATTGCAACAGGATCATTACGATATTCTTCTGCAATCGGATTGAGAGCATAAATATCACTTACAATGAAACGTCCCCCATCTTTGAGTATCCTGAATATCTCATTCCATACTATCTGCTTATCAGAGGCATGGTTTATTGTGCAGTTGGATATGACAACATCAGCAGTGTTGTCGGGTAAAGCGATCTGTTCGAGTGTACTCCTGATGAATTTCACATTCTTCACCCCCAGTCGTCCGGCTGTAGCTACAGCTTTCCTTATCATACCGTCAGAAATATCTATTCCATACACATATCCTTCATTTCCAACTGTTTCTGCAAGCCTGATAACATCTGTCCCTCTTCCGCTTCCCAGGTCGACACACACTTCACCGGGTAATGCGCCTGAGTAATTTATTGCCCCTCCACATGAGAGACAACATGCGGTCTCTGCCAGGTCACTGTATCTTTTATTTATCTCTGCGTATGCCATAGTAATGCATCAAATACTTGTTTGAAAAACCGGCGCAAAGGTAACTACAAAAACAATAAATCGCAATAGTATCACTTAAATCTTTTTATTATCACTCATAAAATCTATATTTGCAAATCAAAGCTATTGTGAATGAGCAAAATCTTTAAAGACGACCTTGACAATGAAAAGATAGCTGAGCTATTCAGCAGCGATGAGAAATGCTATGAATTCCTTGCCGACCTCAAGTGGCATGATGGTTTTACATGCCGTAAATGCGGTAACGCCAATTACTGCCCTGGAAAGACGTCATTCGCCAGGCGCTGTACAAAGTGTAAAAGCGAAGAATCTCCCACATCAGGTACTATATTCCATAATTGCAAGTTTCCAATAAGCAAAGCTTTTTACATTGCTTATAATGTTTGTAAAGGCAAAGAGGATGTTTCAACATATGAATTTGCCAGGCGCCTGTCGCTTCGACAAATGACATGCTGGAATTTCAAAGTTAAGATTCAGAATGCGCTTAACACCATGGATTCCCTCAGTGAAACTGAAAAGTCGTCTATTGAAAAAATGCTACTCTGAAATTCCAGGTATTCACCTTACAATGATATTTTCGTTACAATTTCCAGTGTTTCGCCAGAGGCTTGTTTCATAACCCTGGCAATAACAGGAGGCAGACCTGAAGTAATACCTGATGTATTCATCAAACCTATATAGGCCTGTCCATCCTCCTTTTCATAAACAGATATTCTGCATGGCATCATCACAGATATTATCCGTTCATCGTTAAGTTCCAGCATCTGGCCGGAGTATTCCGGTTTACACAATTCGACTACCTTTACCGGTTTTACTTTCTTACCCGATTTAGCCAGTGACTGCTGCAGATCATGAACAGCCGGGATGGTCCATCCGTTTTTCTCAGCTTCAGCAACAAGAAACTCTACTGTTTTACTGAAATCAAACCTGCTCTTTTTTTCTAATACAACCTTTTCCATAATCAGAATTTTAAAGTTAGGAAACCTGAAATCTTATCCGGTACAGTCTGAAAAAGCCTAATGAGGTTCTCTCAAAAGTTCTTTCCATACATGAGACAGCCCTTTAATGAAGAGATACTGCTTATCAGTTATATTATTCAATATACATATTAATAAGTTGTTCAAACATCTCCTGTTTACCGCTCCTTGCAACCGGTTCACTATCATTAATTGCCAGTTCCCGCATTTGTTCAAGTGTAAGCTTCCCTTTTTCAAAATCGCTGCCACGACCTGAATCAAACGATTCATACCTCTTCTTACGGAGGGTGAGATAATCACTTTCACTGAGTATCTTTTCTGCTATTTTAAGCGACCGCGCGAATGTATCCATCCCGCTGATATGGGCAATAAACAGGTCTTCTGCATCTGTTGAGTTTCTTCGTACCTTTGCATCAAAATTTATACCTCCCGTGCTAAAACCTCCTGCCTGAAGTATAACCATCATAGCCTCTGTTATTTCGTATATATTAGTCGGGAACTCATCAGTATCCCATCCGTTTTGATAATCTCCCTTGTTTGCATCTATGCTGCCGAGTAATCCGGCGTCAGCTGCCACCTGCAGTTCATGAGTGAAAGTATGACCTGCCAGGGTTGCATGATTGACTTCTATATTGAGTTTAAAATCACTGTCGAGGCCATATTTCCTTAGGAATCCGATTATTGTTGACACATCATAATCATATTGATGCTTGGTTGGCTCCATTGGTTTGGGCTCAACCAGGAAGGTTCCTTTAAAGCCTATGCTTCTACCATAGTCACGTGCAAGCGAAAGCATCATGCCCATATGGTCCAGTTCTCTTTTCATATCAGTGTTGTGAAGGCTCATATATCCTTCCCTTCCGCCCCAGAACACATAATTTTCTCCGCCCAGTGCCACAGTTGCGGAAATGGCGTTTCTCAGCTGTACTGCTGCACTGGCCACCACTTTAAAATCCGGATTTGTTGCGGCTCCGTTCATATATCGCGGATGTGAAAAAAGGTTAGCAGTTCCCCATAAAAGCTTAACGCCTGTCTGCTCCTGCATTTTTTTCATTACAGGTACAAACTTTTCTAGACGTTTCTCAATTTCCATCACTGAACCATTACCTACAACATCGACATCATGAAAACAATAATAACCCGCTCCTATCTTGGTTATAAACTCAAATGCCGCATCGAGTCTCTGTTGTATCTTTTCATTTTCACCAGCACCATTCCACGAATAGATCCGCGTTGCATCCCCAAAGGGATCTCCCCCGTCTCCACAAAATGAATGCCAGTAAGCTACGGCAAATCTAAGGTGATCCTTCATCTTCCGTCCGGCTATTACCTCTTCAGGATTATACCATTTAAAAGCAAGTGGATTTTTCGATTTTGAGCCTTCATATTCGATCTTCCCTATCTCGGGATATGCCTCTTTATTTCCTTTGTAAATCATTTTAACAAGTATTTAGGTTCTATTATTTCTTATAAAAAATACAGTTATCCTGCTCTGTGCTACAATTTCCTGTTCTGCTACCGAATATTTTTTAATGCATCCTCAAGAACAGCCTTCCATAACCGGAATGCCTCCCCGGCTTGCTCCTGATCCTTTCCGGGTACTGTTGTATTAATTTCTTCCAGTCCGGCAAATGCTTCTGTCTCACTCCTGTAATAGCCACAACCTATTCCGGCTCCCCTTGCTGCTCCGGCAGCACCATCGGTATTATACAGATGTATTACGGCCCCTGTTATATTTGCAAGTGTTTGCCTGAAAACAGGGCTGAGGAACATGTTTGCCTCACCTGCCCTTATTATTGAAGCATCAATACCTGTTTCCTTCATTATATCGAGTCCGTACCTGAACGAAAATGCGATACCTTCCTGTGCAGCCCTGAAAAGATGTGCATCAGAATGGATGTTGAAATTCAGGCCCGAGATTTCTGCCCCCGGCTCCCTGTTACCCAGCATCCTTTCAGCTCCGTTCCCAAAGGGGATTACACAAAGGCCGTCAGAACCAATATTTATTTTTGAGGCCATTTCATTCATCTCATTATAAGTATGACCGGAAGCTGCATAGCGTCTCAGCCATGAATTCATTATCCCTGTTCCGTTGATACAAAGAAGTACTCCCAGGCGCGGAACGTTAAAACTGTGATTGACATGCACAAAGGTATTAACTCTCGATTGAGGATCGAATTTATGCTTGTCGGTAACCCCATATATTACCCCGGATGTACCAGCAGTTGCTGCCACTTCGCCGGGGTTCAGAACATTCAGCGACAGCGCATTATTTGGCTGGTCACCTGCCCTGTACGATACCGGGATTCCCGGAGGGAGTCCCAGTTCAGAGGCAACCCGATCCATCAGGTTTCCCCTGATGGCAAAAGAAGGCCCGGCGTCAGGAAAAACAGATTTGTCAAAACCGAAATATTCAAGTAGCTCTACTGAAAGTTCATTTGTTGTAAAATCCCACAATATGCCTTCTGACAAACCCGAATAGGTAGTACCTGTTTCACCAGTTAAAAGCATTGCAATATAATCGCCGGGAAGCATTAATTTATCAATTGCATCAAATATGTGTGGCTCGTTATCTTTTACCCAGGCCAGTTTTGACGCTGTGAAATTACCGGGTGAGTTCAGCAGGTGAGAAAGGCAGAAATCCTCACCGAGGTCCCTGAAGGCTTTGTTGCCGTATGGTACAGCCCTGCTGTCGCACCAGATAATAGCAGGACGCAATACATTTTTGTCCTTACCTGTTATCACAAGACCATGCATCTGATATGAAATTCCTATTGCTCCTATATCTTTACTCTTTTTACCAAGTCCGGAAGTACATGTTAGTATGGCCTTTTTCATGTTTTCCCACCATACCGAGGGGTCCTGCTCAGCCCAGCCTGCCTCAACTGCCATTATCTGCATCTCATCCGCTGGACAGAAAGCTGAAACCATGCATTTACCTGTATCTCCGTCTATTACAGATACTTTAACAGAAGAACTTCCCAGATCAATTCCCAATAACAACATGAAGGATAATAGTTTTATTTTAAATGATTTAATACTGTAACCAAATGCTAACCTTTTTGCCTGAGGCATATCTGCCCGGCAGTAAAGACCGTCTTCAACACAAATATCAAATATAATAAAATCGGTCCATGTAAATACATGTTTCCCCTGGTCATCAGACCGGAAAATGTCAACTCTTCCTTTTTCTCATGTATATACAGTTTGGCATATCGCATAACTGACAGGAGTATTGTACTCTTTTAACATTTTCCCCCAGGCCTATTATCCCGCTTACCGATTTAACGGGATCCATCAGCGAAGATTCATTTAGTCTGATGCCGCAGAAATTATCAGGGACGAGGCTAAAAAGTTTATGTTGTTCGCTCACATCCCAGCCACAATAACCCGGGCTGTATCGATTGGTTATTTTATAACCTTTCACTGCAAATGCACCCTCTAATTCTTCCTGCATCTTATCAGCCGCTGCCTCAACAATTTCGCTGCCTATTACATCCATGACATATCCTCTGAGAAGATCTTTTTCAAGCATATACTGATGGCTCAGATTACCTGCTCCCTCTCCTGCCGTACAAAGAAATACAGCAACTGATTCAGCCTTTTTCATCTTGCCCTCGATAATCCTTCCGGTACAAAAAGTTACACCTCCTATATCAATAAACCCCTTACCATGATCGAAACCAACATCTTCAAAAACAGAATAATGTGCTTTAATACTGCAAATATTGCCGGCTAACTCCATAAGTTCTGCTATTATTTGTTTAAGCAGCACCTTTTCCTCGCTGGTGGAATAACCTATTATACGGCATATTTCTTCTTCTGAAAGCCCAAGTTCTTTGAAACCGAATTCCAGTTTTTTGCTCCTCATGTTTCCGGGGCTGGTAAATACCTATTTATTATTGTTATTAAGCTGATAATTTTCAACGAACCTGAATGCATATTCATCCCTGCCAAGGATAAGGTCGGTCGCTCTTACAACAGAAGTTACAGCTGACGGATTAGCTATAGGGCAAGTAATCCCGTTATATATGGCGAGAGAAATAAAAGCAGCGTTCAGGGCTGTTCTGTCGGGTAAGCCGAAAGACACATTGCTTGCACCTAAGGTCTGGTTTAGTCCAAGTTTATCATGTATAAGCCTGGCAGTTGCAAGAGTAACCAGGCATGCATCCTGGTCGGCACTAACGGCCATTGCCAACGGATCGACAATTATATCCTCTGTCTTAATACCGGACCGTGAGGCACATTCGGCAATTCTTTCCGCAATTTCAAGACGCTTTTCAGGAGACGAAGGTATACCTCTTTCATCCATTGCCAGGGCAATTATTGCAGCTCCGTAATCTCTCGCAACAGGAAGAAGAGCATCCAAAGATTTTTTATCGCCGCTGACTGAGTTAATAAGGCATTTACCATCAGCAACTCTGAGAGCTGCTTCAATTGCTGCCGGTTCAGGGGAATCGAGACAGAGTGGAATATCAAAATTTTCATTAATGACTCTGACAGCCTGCGGAAGTAACTTCACATCATCAACTCCCGGGAATCCAACATTTATATCAAGGACATCAGCCATATCTTCCACCTGGTCTTTCGCCAGTTCCAGCAAATAACTGAAATCCCCCTTTTCGAGCGTTGTAACCAGCTTTTTTCTTCTTGTGGGATTTATTGACTCACCAATGATAACTACCGGTCCCCCGGTATCGATAAGCACTTCTTTTGTTTTTCCTTTCAGGCTGGTTTTCATTATATTAATATTTTTATCGTGCCAGGCTGTTAAGATATCTGACTGCTCCCTGGGGATCGGGAGAATAAAAATCGGCTCCTATTCTTATGCAGTATTCTGTTGTTACGGGTGCACCTCCAACCATTACCCTAGTTTCAGAATGATTCTCCTTAATTACGGTCACAATTTTTCTCATGTTTTCCATTGTTGTTGTCAACAGTGCTGAAAGACCCACCACTGCATCAGGATAATCATCAAGAGCCTTAAGAAATTTATCAGGGCCGGCATCCACACCCAGATCGATTACTTCCCATCCGCCTCCCTCTATCATCATAGCCACAAGATTCTTACCTATATCGTGGAGGTCTCCTGAGACTGTTCCAATAATAAACCTCCCTTTTCTCCTGGCCTCACCGGAAATAAAAAAGGGCTTTATATGTACCATTGCACTGTTCATTGCCTTTGCCGACATCAGCATCTGTGGAACAAAAATCTCCTTCCTGGCATATTTATCACCCACTGAAGACATTGCGGGGATAAGTGCATGCTCGAGGATTTCATCTGGTGGTATTCCTTCCTCGAGAGCCTTTTTCGTCAGTTCATCTGCTCCGTCCATACCTTTCATGGCAGGAGGATAAGTCGATGCCTTGTTTATTTTACCGGATTCGACACATTTTGAAATATTTTCCAGGACAGTATTCATAGAATGATTCAGGTTTCTGATAGATACAGGATATTAATTTCCTGTAATAATGTAATTCCTTACCAAAATAGTTGTTTTTTTTCGTATGAGGTTAAAATACCCTGATTTTTTAAAAGGATGCAGGCACTAAAGCATAAATATTTCACACATTCAACAATCGCGAGATTAAATCCTGACTAAAGGGATTTTTACACCGACTGGTATTCATTTTTATACAAATTATGTATCTTTATTCCTGCCCAGAATGTCTTCCCTTAACAGGCAGAAGAAGAGCAGGCCCGTCGCGAAAAATATTAATTAATATAACCTATAATTATAATCACTATGAAATACACATTAATCCTCATGTTCAGCCTGTTACTCAATTCAGTTATGGCACAGGACAGTCCTGTTGGTATTTTTAAAAACAATACCGACATAGGCAATCCCAGGCTAAAAGGTTCTGCAACATACATAAGCAGTGACCAGAGTTACGACTTAAAGGGTAGTGGATACAATATCTGGTTTGACAGGGATGAGTTTCACTATCTGTTCAATAAGATCAAAGGCGATTTTATTGTAACAGCCAATTTTGAATTTGTAGGAAAAGGTGCTGATCCGCACAGGAAAACAGGATGGATGGTAAGAGAATCGACAGATGAAAAGTCGCCTCATATCTCAGCCACCCTGCATGGCGACGGACTTACAGTACTGCAGTGGAGAGGAAGTCAGGGTGCTGAAATGAGAGACCCGCAAGATGAGCTCTTTGCGAATGACTCGTCGTATAATGTCATACAACTCGAAAGAAAAGGGAATACAATTATTATGCGTGCTGCTCCTGCAGGGAAACCTCTTGAGGTTATCGGCGGGCGTGAAATATCAAATCTCCCTGAAGAGGTTCTGGTAGGTCCGTTCATCTGTTCGCACAATCCTGATGTAATTGAAGAAGTCAGGATATGGAATGTCAGGATCGACAAACCAGTGGCTGACGACTACAATGCGGGTAAATACGGAGAGCTGGGCTGCAGGCTTGAGACTATGACTGTAGGTGACGGCAAAAGGATGGTTATCTATGAAAAAGACAGTCGCTTTGAGGCACCCAACTGGATGCCTGACGGAAAGAAACTGCTTTTTAACATGGGAGGACTGTTATATAAAATTCCGGTTACAGGAGGTGCATTGGAAGAACTCAATACAGGTTCCTGCACAACCCTTAATAATGATCACGGGATCTCATTTGACGGAAAATCTCTTGCGATCAGCAGTTCAAGAAGAGGACTTCCCGGGGGCGGCTCAACAGTATATGTCCTTCCTCTTGAAGGAGGTGAGCCTCAGCTTGTAACAGAAAACACTCCTTCCTACTTCCACGGATGGAATCCCAACAATAAAGAACTTGTTTATGTCGCTATAAGGGACGGCAAAAGTGTTTACAATATTTACAGGAACTCTACAGATGGCAAGCATGAAGTGGCACTTACGGACATTAAACCGGGTCAGCATGTTGACGGATGTGAATATTCACCCGACGGGAAATATATTTATTTTAATGGTCAGCTCACCGGCATGATGCAGATATGGAGGATGAAAGCCGATGGATCGGATAAAGAGCAACTCACTTTTGACAATTACAACAACTGGTTCCCGCACATCTCACCCGATGGCAAATGGCTTGTCATGATTTCCTTCCCGGCTACAATAGACAAGAACAGCCATCCTGCTTATAAAAGAGTAATGCTGAGGATAATGCCTGTAGATGGAGGTGAACCAAGGGTTATTGCTTACTTATACGGCGGACAGGGGACCATAAATGTTCCATCGTGGTCGCCCGACGGGAAAAGTATTGCTTTTGTAAGTAATTCTGAAAGATAAAAATATTATCAATTTTCGTCTGAACAAAAAGCAAAGTTATTTGTGGATATAAAGAACAAATAACCAGACCAGTAAGACTTAAATGAAAGACGAGAACAGGGATAATTGCAGCATAGCCTTTTTCGATCTCGACCGTACGATCATAAGTGCAGTCAGCGGAAGGGAACTGGCCAGGGGGGCCTACAGTAAAGGCCTTATGAAAGCATCAGATATCATACATGGAATGATTTTGTCTGTTTCTTTCAGGATAGGGCTGAAGAGCCAGGCCACCGTGATAAACGATCTTGTCAGCTGGGTAAAAGGTATGTCTGAAACCACCCTTCAGGAAATTTGCAACGATGTAACTCAGAATATTCTTATTCCCTCCGTGTACAGGGAAGCTCTGGATAAGATAGCATTTCATCGTTCAGAGGGGAATACGGTTATACTATTATCATCGGCACTCAGGTGTGTTTGTGAACAGATGGCAGCTCACCTCGGTGCTGATGGTTTCATATGCTCGGACCTTGAGGTATCAGATGGTATACTTACCGGCAAACCCAAAGGGATTGTCTGTTACGGAGAAGAAAAACTATCCAGGTTCCTTGAATACTGCTGGAGGACTGGTACCTCTGTGGATAATACATGGTACTATGCTGATTCCATATCAGACATTCATGTTCTGGCAGTGACGGGGCATCCTGTTTGTGTCAACCCCGATAAAAAGCTTGTAAAAACTGCAACGAAAAAAGGATGGGAGATCCTTAATTTTAAATGAATAGTAAGGATCGTCCCATTACTTTAATCAATTACTTCTTATCCCTGAGGTCTTCCTCTTCAATGAATTTCCATCCTCCTATCATAGATGATGTTACGCCTCTGCGTTCAATATAGTCGTGGTAAAACACCAGGTATACATGAATAAGGGCAAAAACAATAAAAACCCACATCAGAATATGATGAATCTGCCTGGTAAGCAGGTCGCCTCCCAATAATGGAACTATCCATGCAAACAGCTTGGGAAACCATGAATTACTCATGTCAGCATACATTCCAAATCCGGTAAGGCTCTGCAGTACAAATACAAGGAATGTAATAAAATAGGTCAGGCTTGCCAGTGAGTTATGACCTATTGTATCAACCTTCATGCTCGTTATCTGCAGAACATCTACCTTAATAACCCGGAATATCTCCTTCCACTGCTTCCTTTTATAGGGGATAAAATTCTTCCAGTCGGCATATTCATTACCAACAAATCCCCAGTATATCCTTATAAGGAAGTTAAAGAAAAAGACATAGGCAAGAAGAAAGTGAATGAATCTGACAGTCCCGAACCAGTAGTTAAAGGATGCCTCTGTGGATTGCTGCAAGGCAAGCGGACTACCAATAAGGTAACCGGTAAGCGCCAATCCCAGGATACATACTGCATTGGTCCAATGGTAAATTCTTACCGGCAGTTGCCATACATACACTTCCTTTAGATTAATATCTCTTGATTTGTGGACTTCTTTCATATCAGAAAGTATTTATTTGATGAACATAAGTTCCTTTTTCATCATATAAATGAACAGCACAGGCAATACAAGGATCAAAAGAGTGAATTGTTCTGAGTATTTCCAGCGGTTTTTCAGGATCATCCACCGGTGTTCCCAACAGTGCTGCTTCATATGATGAACGTTGACCATTTGCATCGCGTGGTGATGCATTCCAGGTACTTGGAACAACAAGCTGGTAATTATCAATCATTTTATTCTTAATGACAATCCAGTGTGCAAGGGCTCCTCTTGGTGCCTCGGACAAGCCTACTCCTTTAGCCTGTTCAGGCCATGTTGAAGGCTCCCATTTTTCCGGATTAAAGGTTCTGCTATCACCATTCTTTATATTTTCAAGCAAGGTGTTATAGAATTCAAGAGCCCATCCCGACACAAGTTTTGTTTCCAGTCCTCTTGCAGCCGTGCGCCCAAGTGTGGAGAACAGTGCTTCAACAGGCACATCGAGAGTCTTAAGCGCCCAGTTAACAACTTCTTTAAACTCATCACGACCAGATGCATAACCTACAAGCATCCTGGCCAGGGGACCTACTTCCATAGGATTGCCCTTCCATCTGGGTGTCTTAAGCCAGCTGTATTTGCCTTCAGTGTTAAGTTGTTCATAAGGAGGTACAGGGCCTGTATAATTAAGCTTTGTCTCGCCTTCCCAAGGGTGTTTTGCCAGTCCGTCACCGCCATTGTACTCATAATATGAATGTGATATATACTCCTGGATCTGTTCAGGATCAGTACCATCAACAGGCAACACTTCGGAAAGATTACGATCGAGTATGACCCCTCGCGGAAACTTGAAATTGGCAACATCGGCAAAACCGTTTACCGGCAGATCACCATAAGCCAGGTAGTTTTTCAATCCTCCGCCTATGGCGCCCCAATTCTTATAATAAGATGCGACTGCCATCAGGTCAGGTATATAAACCTGTTCTATGAAAGTTTTGGCATCGTTAAGGAGCTTACCCACAAAAGCCAGTCTTTCTGAATTGAGAGCATTGTTCTCATCAATATTAATAGCGCATGGGACTCCTCCTACCAGGTAATTGGGATGAGGATTTTTGCCTCCGAAGATGGTATGCACTTTTACTATCTCCTTCTGCCATTCAAGTGCTTCAAGATAATGGGCCACGCCAATCAGGTTTACTTCCGGAGGAAGCTTATAGGCTTTGTGTCCCCAGTAGCCATTGGCAAAAATCCCAAGCTGGCCGCTTTCTACAAATTTCAAAAGACGGTTCTTCAGGTCAGAAAAATACCCTGAAGAGCTCTTTGGCCAGTCGGACAGAGTCTGGGCAATCTTTGCTGTCTCTGCAGGATCAGCTTTTAATGCAGAAACAAGATCAACCCAGTCGAGAGCATGGAGGTGATAAAAATGAACTACATGATCCTGCATATACTGGGCGCAGAACATCAGGTTCCTTATCATCTCGGCGTTAGGAGGAACTGTGATGCCAATAGCATTCTCAACAGTCCTTACGGAAGCCAGGGCATGGACAGTGGTACAAACTCCGCATACTCTTTCGGTAAAAGCCCATGCATCACGCGGATCGCGTCCTTTCAGAATTATTTCTATTCCTCGCACCATAGTCCCGGAACTATAGGCATCAACTATTTTACCATCCTTGATTTCTGCCTCAACCCTGAGATGACCTTCGATCCTTGTTATAGGGTCAACAACTATTCTGTTTGCCATAATTATTCAGTTGATTGTTAATACTATTTTTCATCCTCTGTTTTACCGGTTGTTATCTCCCGGCGTTTTGAAATATTGGTAGCAACGGCATGGGCTGCAAGCCCTACTCCTGCTGCTATTCCAACACCCAGGCCAATCTTGTCGGCTGTTGTCTCTATGCCAAAACCCGGGAATTTGGGCAGGTGCTGATAGAACGGGCCATTATCCCAGAAATTAGCTTCAGAACAACCAAGACAGGGATGGCCTGATTGTATCGGGTAACTGACACCATTATTCCATCTTATAACACCACACGAGTTATATGTAACCGGCCCCCTGCATCCCATCTTGTAAAGACAAAAACCTTTTCTTGCATTTTCATCATCGAATGATTCGACAAACAGACCAGCATCGTAATTAGGTCTCCTGTAACATGTATCATGAACTCTCCTTGAGTAAAATGCCTCCGGTCTTCCCAGTGAATCCAGCTGTGGTATCCTGTCGAAAGTCAGCAGGTACACAATAACACCTGCCATAACTTCAGCTATAGGAGGACAACCCTGTACACTTATGATCGGTATACCGTGAAGTATTTTGTGTACAGGTGTAGCACCAGTCGGATTAGGGCTGGCAGCCTGGACACACCCGGCTGATGCGCAGTTGCCCCATGCTATAACAGCGGTGGCTCCACCTGCCGTTTCCTTTAAAATATCAAGTGCGCTTTTACCTGCAATTGTACAGTATGCAGGGTTCTCCGTAGGTATTGATCCTTCAACGACAAGTAGATATTTACCTTTGTACTTTTCCATGGTATCATGAAGCGATTTCTCAGCCTGGAAACCGGCAGGAGCCATGAGTGTTTCAGTATAATCGAGCGAGATCTTATCGAGTATCACATCAGCAACAATAGGGTGCGATGATCTGATAAAAGACTCACTGCAACATGTACATTCCTGGAAATGCATCCAGAGAACAGGCAGCCTCTCTTTAGTCTCCAATGCATGGGCTATCTGACCGACTGCACTGGATTCAAGCCCCAGGTAGGCAGCCATCATACCACAGAATTTTAAAAAATCACGGCGGGAATAACCCTTTTCCGTAACTTCTTCATAGACGGTTTTTGGTTTACTGCTCATAAGTAATCTATTTAGTTATTGCGTTTTGATTTGTGCTACGACCTGTTGAAGTTATCTATTTTGTCTATCAGAATGTTACCCGTTATAACAACCTCATCCCCGATGGTTATCGCATTTTTACCCGGTGCCTCGATAAGAAGATGGCCGGGCTTGCATACAACTTTTATCTTCCTTGCTTCTCCCGAATAGAACACCTCCACCACTTCTCCAAGAAATACAAACTTATTTTCCTGTACTTCAGACATAAGTTCATGTTTTTTCCTTTAAAGGCAACTAATATGCCAAAACATGACAAAAATCAGCGTAAAGAAAAAAGATCACATCATAATATCTTTATTAACAAGATCTTGACGAATTGAAATAAATGGAAGAAAAAGGGAATCAGGGAAAGAAAACACGGAAAACCACATTGCAATTGCGGATTCCCGTGTTATTTTAATAACAAACTAACAGTCAGCTGGTTTCTTTTGAAACTTGGCCATCTTATCGCGGAAGGTCGACAAACTGAGATTAAGCAGCCTGGCAGCATGTGACTGGTTTCCGCTGGTGCGACGCAGGGCTTCCCTGATCATTTTATATTCAAGACATTCCAGGGTACTCTGGTATGACATACCGCCTGAACTGAAGCAATCCATGCAAGCACCGGTAAGTTTATCTGCAAGGCTGTTATTCCTTACTTCCGGTGACAACTCTTCATAAGAGATAATATCTTCTGCAAAAAGGGCTGCTCTCTGTATCACATTCCTTAGCTCTCTTATATTACCCGGCCAATAATAGCTGGTAAGACACGACATCGCCTCGGGAGTTACTGTGATTTTTCTGTTGGGAGCAAATCTTCTGAGAAAATGGTCTACAAGAAGTGGTATATCGTCAGTCCTTTCTCTCAGGGGAGGTATATCTATTGTAACTACATTGATCCTGTAAAAAAGGTCCGACCTGAACATGTTTCGTTTAACAAGTTCATTAAGATCAACCTTGGAAGCCGAGATAAGTCTTATATCGATTGGAATATTTTTCAGTCCGCCTATCCGCATCATCTCCCTTGATTCCAAAACCCTGAGCAGCTTTGCCTGGATTTCGGCCGGTACGTCATCGATGTCATCGAGAAAGAGACTACCATGGTCTGCCAGTTCAAACAAGCCCTTCTTAATCGACTCGGCTCCTGTAAAGGCTCCTTTCTCATGACCGAACAGCTCGCTTGCCATCAGGTCTGAAGGTAGAGCGGATAAACCTATCTTTACAATGGGATTATGATTCCGTGAGCTTAAGTTATGAATATAGTCTGCAAAGATCTCTTTTCCGGAACCTGTCTCTCCGACCAGCAGAACAGAAGAGTCAGATTCTGCAACTCTGCCGAGACGCTTAAGGATTGTCCTCATTCTGACATTCTGTGTTATGATAGAAACTGGCATACCTCCTCTCATATTAAGTCCTCCCGGAATAAATCAGCATATTCTCGGGAGCTGTTCTCCGGATATCATATCTACTATCCTTGTGCTCCCGACTAGTGTTTTTAGTTTAACAATGCCTTTATCGGCGTCAGTAACTTTTCCTATTACAGAGCATGCTTTTCCTTCTGGATGTCTACGCATAACCTCAACCACCCCGGCTGCCTCATTCTCAGGCACAAAAACCAAAATTTTGCCTTCGTTAGCCACATACAAGGGATCAAATCCCAAAAGTTCACATGCTCCTTTAACATCTTCGTTAACAGGTATTGTATCTTCATAAACAGTGATACCCACTCCGGCCGAGGAAGCTATCTCATTAAGACTGCTAGCAAGGCCTCCCCGTGTGGGATCTCTCAGCACGTGTATATCACTGCAATTTTTCATAACATCCATCATCATAACCGACAAAGAGGCTGTATCGCTCATAATTCCTGACTCAAGATTAAGATTCTGTCTTTTCGACAAAATGGCTATTCCATGATCTGCAACAGTACCGTTTATAATAATAGCATCGCCGGGGCTGCATCGTTCGGGAGATATATCAATACCCGGCAATACCTCGCCCACACCACTTGTATTTATATATATCTTGTCTCCCTTGCCTTTTTCAACAACCTTTGTATCGCCGGTAACGATCTTTACACCTGCTTTTTTTGCAGCTTCACTGACCGACAATACTATCTGCCACAGGTCATTCATAAGAAATCCCTCCTCAATAATAAAAGCAAGAGAAATAAACAGTGGTTTTGCCCCGCAGCACACCAGGTCGTTCACAGTACCGTTTACGGCCAGTTCGCCTATGTTGCCACCCGGGAAAAAAACGGGATTAACAACGTATGAATCTGTTGTAAAGGCCAGCCTGTTACCATGTACAGGTAATACTGCCCCATCATGTGCCTTATCGAGATATTCGTTACCTAACTGGCTGAAAAACATTTTCTTAATCAGATTATCCGACATTCGTCCACCTCCGCCATGAGCCATCACCACGCAGTCATATTCCGATATTGGGACGGGGCATGATATATTAATGTCAGTCTTTGCCATATTCCTTTATTTGGTTACCTGAATACCGGTAGTAGGCTGCGCATGCACCCTCCGAAGACACCATAGGTGCTCCAAGGGGTTTATCAGGTGTACACAGGGTGCCGAATGAAGGACACTGACCCGGTTTTTTCAATCCCTGCAGGATCTCTCCCGCTATACAACCTTCTGGTTCTTCTGTTCTTATTCTTTCGAGTGAAAAGATTTTTTCAGCATCAAATAAAGAGTATTCTTCCCTCAGGGCAAGTCCCCCTCCCGGGATCATACCAATGCCTCTCCACTGCCTGTCGACAGGTTCAAATACCTCCTTAAGAAGTCTCTGAGCTTCAACATTTCCCTTTTCTGTAACAACACGTGCATATGCATTATCAACTAATGATTTTCCCGACTCAAGCTGTTGAATTGTCCTGTATATCCCGGTAAGAATATCAACAGGTTCGAAGCCGGTAACGACTATGGGAATACCGAATTTTTCAGCAAGTTCATGATATTCATGGTAACCCATTACTGCACATACATGTCCTGCTGCAAGAAATCCCTGGATCCGCACATCGGGTAAAGACATAATGGACCTGATTGCCGGAGGGACAAGCACATGGGAACAAAGAATTGAGAAATTATCTGCACCTTTCAGTGCAGCCAGCCTGACTGCCAGGGCAACTGATGGTGCTGTTGTCTCAAAACCTATTGCAAAGAATATGACCTTTTTATCAGGATTTTCCCTGGCTATCTTCAAAACATCAAGCGGCGAGAGGACGATACGAACATCAGATCCTCCGGCTTTACACCTGAGAAGGTCGCTTTCTGAGCCAGGCACCCTCATCATATCGCCAAATGAAGTCATTATAACATCTTCCCTGGAAGAAAGGTAAACAGCCTTATCAATAAGTTCAAGTGGTGTAACACAAACCGGACATCCCGGACCATGAATAAGACTTATACCAGCAGGAAGAAACTCCTGGAGGCCATATCGCATTATTGAATGTGTCTGCCCTCCGCAAATCTCCATGATCGTCCAGGGCCGCGTTGTAATTTTGTTAATACGTGCAGCTATTATCTCAACTAGGTCCTTATCCCGGTAATCATCAATATATTTCAATCCAACTCTCTTAAGAATCAAAATTAAAATCAATTTCCCTCATTTCATAAAGGGCATTCAGTGTTATCCTGGCATCTTCCTCATCAACTTTATTAAGGGCAACTCCGACATGGGCCATGACATAGTCTCCTATCTTCAGATCATCAATCCACTGAACACAGATATCCTGAACAACTCCGCCGAATTGCACTTTAGCCATCTTTAAATCAGGATCCGAGTCGTTTATTGAGATCACTTTACCAGGTACAGCCAGACACATAGCAGTAAGTTTTAGTTTTTCCTAAATTAACCAGAATCTTACATAATTAGTAAGATCCTGATATTTATTATATTTTTTACTTAACAAGATAAGAAATTAACACCTAATTTTATTGTTTCCTGATAAGATTTAGCAGTTGAAAGACCTAAATAAAGATACAGAATCATTTTATACCCTGACGATCAAAGGTCTTGTTCAGGGTGTTGGCTTCAGACCATTCATTTACCGGCTGGCAAAAGAATTTGGATATAAAGGTTGGGTGGAAAACAGGAATGATGGTGTGCTGATCAGTGTAGCATGCAAAGGAAATTCGGTGGATGAATTTACAAAGAGGATATTGAATGATGCCCCGGCAGCTGCAGATATCTTTTCTGTGGAAGTACAGAAGAGTGCAAAAGAAATACTGGACGATTTTTCCATAAGAAGAAGTGTATCTCATTCTTCAGGTGTAACAGAAGTCAGTCCGGATATTGCAGTTTGCCCCGATTGTCTTTCCGATATGAAGAGCCAGTCGCACAGGATTGACTACCCTTTTATAAACTGCACTAATTGCGGGCCCAGGTTTTCAATAATACGCGATCTTCCATATGACAGGCACAACACTACAATGGATGAATTTCAAATGTGCAATAAATGTAGTGATGAGTACCATGACATCGGCAACAGAAGATTTCATGCGCAACCTGTGGCATGTAATAACTGCGGACCTCATTATACCTTTCATGGGAAAAACACGATTATTTCTGATCCCGGGGAAATCTTAACGGCCATTTCCGAAGGACTGGTAAGGGGAGCAGTATTTGCCATCAAGGGAATGGGAGGTTACCATCTTATGTGTGATGCCCTCAACGAGGAAGCTGTGGCCAGACTAAGGAGTATAAAGTCTCGCGACTCAAAGCCTTTTGCTGTTATGTTCTCTTCTGTTGAAACAGCAAAAGACTATGCCTTCATTGATGAGTATGAAGAAAAGGCAATGAGATCGTGGAGAAGACCGGTTGTTTTAGTGGAAAAACGTCGTGAATTGGCGAAAGGAATAGCCGATCATATTAATACCCTGGGTATCATGATACCCTATATGCCTTTTCATTACCTGCTGTTTGAAAAAATAAAAACACCTGCTGTTGTACTTACAAGCGGCAACCTCACGGAAGAGCCGGTTATTATCTCCGACAATGTGGCAGAGGAAAAATTTAAGGATATTACCGATGGTGTAATATCATTCAACCGCGAGATATATAACCGAAATGATGACTCTGTCATCCGGGTGATCAAAACCCCTCGGATATTAAGACGTTCCAGAGGCTTTGCCCCATCTCCCGTTCGGACAGGATTCAACTCCGAAGGAATATTCGGATCGGGAGCCGAGCTTGTGAATTCCTTTTGCATGGGGAAAGATGACCAGGCAATATTAAGCCAGTATATCGGTGATCTTAAGAACTATGAAACATACCGGTTTTATCGCCAGACATACACCAGGTTTGAAAGACTGTTCAGGTTTAAGCCGGATCTTATAGTCTGTGACGATCATCCTGACTACCTGTCAACACGCTTTGCCGAAGAACTTCACGGTGTTAACAAAGGCTCCCGACTGCTCAGGGTCCAGCACCACCACGCACACATAGCCTCATGCATGGCTGACAACAACCTTGAAGGTCGTGTGACAGGTATTTGTCTCGATGGTACAGGCCTGGGTAGCGACGGCAGGATATGGGGTGCTGAAGTATTAAATACCGCTTACACAGATTTTGAACGTCTTTACCATTTTGAATACATCCCATTGCCCGGTGGTGATAAAGCTGTGGCTGAACCCTGGAGAACAGCAGTGTCTTACCTTTACATAACATTTGGGAGGGATTTCCTTAACCTGCCCCTGCCAATGCTGAAAAATCATAACAGGAAGGAACTTGAGAATATCATAGAAATGATAGATAAAGGCATCAATTCTCCTTTAGCCTCAAGTGCAGGAAGATTGTTCGATGCAGTATCTGCTTTACTTAATATTGTTGATAAGGTAACATTCCATGCTGAAGCACCTATGAAACTTGAAGCTCTTGCTGCAAAAAATCTAAAAGAACATTACAGGTTTGAAATAAAAGAAGATAAAGTTAATTTTACATTGCTGATGCATGAGATAGTTGGAGATATTATTAATGGAGTATCCCCTTCTGTCATATCAGCAAAGTTTCATAACTCCATTGCTGAAGTGATACTCTTGCTTGCAGAAGGAGCAAGGGATAAAACCGGACTAAATCGACTGGTATTGTCAGGAGGAACCTTTCAGAACGTGAGACTTATTAACCTTGTGGAACCGCAACTTGCATCAGCGGGATTTGAAGTTTTTACGCCGCGAAGTGTTCCTGTTAACGACCAGGGCATTGCACTGGGCCAACTGGCTGTAGGGGCCTGCCTGCGAGAAAAGGGATTAATCTGAAAGCTATGCATGAACTATCTATAGCAATGAATATTGCAGACATAGCAACAAAAGAAGCTGAAAAAGCAGGTACTGATCTCGTTCTGGAAGTTGACCTGGAGATAGGAACTATGGCGGGAATAGAATTTGAGTCTCTCGAATTTGCACTTTCCGTGGCAACAAGGGGGACTATCCTGGAAAATACCGAATTCAAAATCAATAAAATACAGGCAAGGGCAAAGTGCCTCGACTGTACAAAGGAATTTGATATCCGTGATATGTTCTCAGGATGTCCCGGGTGTGACAGTCCAAACATATTTATAATATGTGGAAAAGAATTAAGAATTTCATCACTTTTAATTGAATAAAAGGAGGTCTTATGTGCGATACATGTGGTTGTAATGAAAACGGAAAAAACATTACAATATTAAAACCAGGTGAGGAACAGGAAGCTGAAATGCATTCACACTCACATACAGCTAATGCTGATCACGAACACCATCACGATCATTCACATGATCATCATCACGATCATATGCACCACGACCATGATCACGATCATAGCATGAAGCCAGCCGGTCGCCTTATCAAAGTGGAACAGGACATTTTGGGGGTAAATAATCTTTTGGCAGAGAGGAACAGGGGATATTTCGAGGCATTGGATATTACCGCTGTCAACCTGATGAGTTCCCCGGGATCAGGGAAAACAACACTCCTGGAAAAGACAATAAAACTCCTGAATAAAAAAAGACCTGTTTATGTTATAGAAGGAGATCAACAAACCATGAACGATGCTTACAGGATAGAATCTGCCGGGGCTCCGGTTGTGCAGGTAAATACAGGAAATGGTTGTCATCTTGATGCTGAAATGATTAACAGGGCAGTGAAAAAGCTGGGTATTGAAGAAGGATCTGTACTCCTGATCGAAAATGTCGGAAACCTGGTCTGTCCCTCTCTATTCGACCTTGGAGAATCGGAAAGGGTTGTCATAATAAGTGTTACAGAAGGAGAAGACAAACCTGCAAAGTACCCGACTATATTCGAAAATGCCAGCCTCTGTATCATAAATAAAACCGATCTTCTGCCCTATGTGGATTTTAATGTGGAGAAGGCAAAGGAATATGCTTTACGCATAAACAGCAAGCTAAAATTCATTGAATTATCAGCACGAACAGAGGAAGGTTTTGAGAAATGGATTGAATGGATTAACTATACTCAGAAGCGATCAGAAGGCTGAAGCTCGACATTACATTTTTCAGTTTCAAATATAATGCCCTGCTTAACCCGACAATACAGGGCCGGACAGTTTATCTGTCAATGTCAATCCCTTTTTTAAGAAGGATGCTCCGGACTGCTTCATGAATATCAGGGAGGCTTTTTTCAAGAACTCCGGAGACACCAATTTTAACATCCCTGAAATCTTTTACCGTAACGGTTATAAGAGTTATATCAGGCAAATCGCCCAGTAGTTGAGCCGATTGCATAAGATCTCTCAGCCCTATATCATGAGATGTAAGTGTTCGCGGAAAATCACTTGCAAACCGTGGTTTTATAACAGAGACAACTCCCTCACTATCATTGCTTATTGTGGCATCAATGAGAATAAATGACCTGTATTCATCGAAAAGAGAAAGGAGATGAAATCCACCTGTCCCTCCGTCCAGAAGGGTAATATTTTCCGGATATGTAAATTTTTTAAGATACTCGATAGCCCTGACTCCGATTCCTTCATCGCCCATCAGAACATTACCAAGACCAAGAATTAGAATACATTCATTTTTTTCATCCATAAGGAGATCTTTAGATTGAATAATAGCTCATTACAAACACTCTGTTTAATTTACTTCAAGTCCTTTCCACCCGGGTAAGGGCGGAAATGCAGCGTGGGGTTCAGTCTGGTACCAGAAGCATGTTGAAGCGATATCCGATTTCTGCGGAAGGTATCTTCCTCCATGACGCCAGCCCAGGTCCTGAATAGTGATCCTGAGATCCGAACTGAACCTTACAGGATCCATTATATGCCACCTGTATAAACCGAAGCGTTGTTGTGACCTGTAGGCACCATCAGGCTTAAT
The DNA here is from genome assembly GCA_046706305.1 of Bacteroidales bacterium. Lineage (GTDB taxonomy): Bacteria > Bacteroidota > Bacteroidia > Bacteroidales > VadinHA17 > LD21. The sequence goes on along the minus strand of JBJKPQ010000051.1, from coordinate 3,952 downwards.
AACCTGGACAAGACCACTGTAGGGAGTACAGAATGTAGTATATTTACCTTCACGGTCGAAGTTGTATGACCCGCAGAAGTAATCCTCGGTGCCTGTACCACAAATTGTCGGGAACTGTGTATCACCATCCACAAAAAATTTAATCTCTCCTTCTCCCCACCTGCGATTATTATTCACCCCCCAGGCCAGGTAGAGACCAACAAACTGGCCCTCTCCTTTAATACCTTCATTAATTGTATAAACTGAGTTCTCATCCGGATTTTCCCTCCTGAACTGAGCATGGAAATATCCGGCGTCCGAAGGAACATCAGTCAGTGTATAGTCAATCTGGTAATATAGCGTCATTGCATCTTCATCGTTGATATTTTGCAAAGTGATCCGGCATTTTTTCCTGAAGGGCATTGGCCAGTAACAGTTAAAGGCACTTCCCGGATTCACACATACGGCCAGTGAAACAAGCGGGGCATACTCATTCCATCCCATACCAAAAAAATCTCCCACGGGGCATTCCACTGATGGCTCTTTTTCATCATCCCAGTAAATACGAAGTATGGAAAACCTCCAGTTTCCAGTGGGGGTCATCCATATATGCTGTATGGCTCCGGGACCATTGATCTCAGCCATTGTAAAAGTCTCTCCCGGCTTAATCCTTACATAAGGGTTTACCTTCCAGCCCTGTCCCAGATCGCGTGCTGCATCGGCGGCATTTGCTGTGTTTGGCTTATCCTTGTCCTTCGGATCAGCCATACCTCCTTTACCCTTTTCTCCTGAAAAATTTTCAGGGCTTATTGAACGGGTCCTGGCATCAGACAACCTGTAAAGGTTGCCCATATTCATCTCCAGTCCATTGAACTTGGTCTGTGCTGAAGCGACAAAAGGCACAGTTAATAAAATTATTATCAGTACTGACAGCTTTCTCATTTACACCTGGTTTTAATAGTTTGTTTGAAATGCACGGATATTGCATAATGCATCCGGCCGGACAGGCAAAGCTCATTAAAATTAAGAAAAACATTACAATTTGCTTTTCAAATTGCTATAATATTCATTTTTTATGTTATTAAATAAACCAAAGAGGACATAAGGTGTTCTTAACTTATACCGGGAAGGGACGAATCAGGCACAACCCGGAATTATCAGGAGATATAAATGTTTAAGATATTTTATACTTTGATTACGACCTATATTTCTTTAAATTTGGACATTCCTTATCTCAAAAAGAAATTGTCTGAGCAACTTATTTCCTTTAATTATGAAAAAACTTATTCTTACAACAATTGTTATGGCAGTAGTTATTTCCTGCAACGGGCCAATGAATAAAAAGATCAGTTATCCTGTTACCCGTAAAGGTAACGTTGTAGATGAATATTTCGGTGTAAAGGTACCCGATCCTTACAGGTGGCTTGAAAATGACAGGTCGCAGGAGACGGCAGACTGGGTTAAGGCCGAGAATGCTGTTACATTTGAATATCTCGGGCAGATACCTTACCGTGACGAGATAAGGCAGAGACTTGAAAAGATGTGGAACTATGAAAGGTATACTGCACCTGTAAAAGAAGGTGATTACACTTATTTCTCAAAGAATGACGGGTTGCAGAACCAGTATGTTATCTACAGGCAGAAAGGTAATGAAGAACCCGAGATATTTCTTGATCCCAATACATTTTCGAAAGACGGCACTACATCACTGGGTGAGATTGAATTTTCACATGACGGGTCAATGGTAGCCTATTCAATATCGGAGGGAGGATCCGACTGGAGGAAGGTCATTGTGATGAATGCTTTAAACAGGCAGATTGTGGGCGATACCCTTAAAGATATAAAGTTCAGCGGGCTTTCTTGGAAAGGTGATGATGGTTTTTACTATTCCAGTTACGACAAACCAAAAGGGAGCCAGCTGTCAGCAATGACTGATCACCACAAATTATATTATCACAGGATTGGTACCAGCCAGTCGGATGACAAGGTTGTGTTCGGGGCTGATATTGTAAGAAGATATGTTGAAGGCAGTGTAACTGAGGATGGGAGGTATCTTGTAGTTACAGCTGCCGAGTCAACAACCGGTAACGAACTGTATATAAAGGATCTCAAGAAACCGGGCAGCAAGTTTATCACAATCGTAGACAACTTTAAAAGCGATAACTATGTAATAGATAATGAAGGCTCTAAGCTTTTCATAGTAACAAACCTTAATGCACCTAACAGGAAAGTTGTTACTGTGGATGCTTCGGCACCAAAACCAGACAACTGGGTTGATTTTATACCTGAAACGGAAGATGTCCTTGATCCTTCCACAGGAGCGGGTTATTTCTTTGCCCATTATATGACAGATGCCATTTCAAAGGTAAAGCAATTTGACATGAAGGGAAACCTGATCAGGGAGATCAAGCTGCCGGGTATTGGTACTGCTTCGGGTTTTGGAGGCAAAAAAGAAGATAAAGATGTTTATTTTACATTCACTAATTATATTACACCTCCGACAATCTATAAACTTGATCCGAAGTCAGGGGAATCAGATATCTACAAAAAGCCAGATGTGGCATTCAACAGCGATGATTATGAATCGAAGGAAGTCTTTTACAACTCCAAGGACGGAACGCGGGTACCAATGATAATAACATATCGCAAGGGGACAGAATTGAACGGCAAAAACCCTACTATGCTTTATGGCTATGGAGGTTTTGATATTAGCATAACTCCATCCTTCAGCATACCTACGGCATTATGGCTTCAGTTGGGAGGTATATATGCCGTACCCAACATCCGTGGAGGTGGTGAATATGGGGAGAAATGGCACCAGGCAGGCACAAAAATGAATAAACAGAATGTGTTTGATGATTTTATAGCTGCCGGCGAATATCTTATTCAAAACAAATATACATCATCCGGTTTTCTTGCTATCAGGGGAGGATCGAACGGGGGGCTTCTTATCGGAGCAGTGATGACCCAGAGACCCGATCTTATGAAAGTGGCTTTACCGGCGGTAGGTGTGCTTGACATGCTCAGGTATAACAAGTTCACGGCAGGTGCCGGATGGGCATCCGATTATGGCACAGCTGAAGATAGTAAGGAGATGTTTGAATATCTTTATAAGTATTCGCCTGACCAAAATGTCAGGGCAGGTGTCAGTTATCCGGCCACTCTTATAACAACAGCCGACCACGACGACAGGGTAGTACCTGCCCATTCATTTAAATTTGCAGCTGAGCTTCAGTCAAAACAGGCAGGAGATAATCCCATACTTATAAGAATAGAAACAAAGGCCGGTCACGGAGCCGGCACTCCGATAAGTAAATCAATTGAGCAATATGCTGATATTTTCAGTTTTACTCTTTATAATATGGGAATAAAGAAGTTACAGCAGTAATGTCTGTATTGAATGGGGCCTTATATTTATTTCAGCAGCCTCAGGTCCAATACAGAAGTTATAATTAATATCCTTATCGCTACGGTTCATCACAATAACTGCAAGTTTACCGTCTTTATTCAGGAAAGCGGTGGTTAGCAGCTGGCTGCGGCTGGCTGAGCTGATTACTCTTTTAGCTCCCGGACGGATAAACTTGGAGAAATGGCCAATATAATAGTAAGAATTAGTAAATATCATCTTACCGGTCTTTGTATCATAGTGAACGGGGGCAAAACAGAAGTTGCCAACATGATTGGGGCCACCATGCTCATCAAGCAAAACATTCCAGTCGGTCCAGCCTACGGCCCCGTTATTAAAATCATGTATCATTGATATGGCATATTTTTCACCAAGTCCCCAAAAATTATAACGCGTTGAATCAAAGCTCTCGGCACAGCCCTCGGTGAATAAAAGGTTCTTACCGGGGTAAGCCTCGTGTACCAGTCCTACATTTTCGAACATTTCCTTACCCCCGCTCCAGTCTTCATACCAGTGAAATCCCATACCCCAGGCATACCTGGAAGCTTCTGGGTCGTCAAAGATCAC
>JBJKPQ010000050.1:0-24081 GCA_046706305.1 Bacteroidales bacterium | reverse complement strand
GCATCAGCATTCTTTTTATTTCCTGTTTTCATCCTGGAAGATACATATCCGTCAAAAAATGCTTTGGCATTTCGACCTATGGTCTGTGTCCTGTAGCCTCCTTCCTGCACTATCAATGTGGGGATTTTGATTGCACCTATCATTTTGCCGTTTGCCTCGAAGTCGGGTGCCGTAAGCTTCCACGAACCTGTCGGGTCGCCTTTTGCAGTATCCAGGCCGAAGGCAACCACAAGATAATCGGGATTAAATTGCATTATTATTCTTATTGCCTTATACAGGGAGCGCCTGTATTCATCAGGTGTGCAGTTTTCAGGTAAGGGTAGATTGTGATTAAAACCGAGCCCCTGACCTTCCCCTTTTTCATCAGTAAATCCTGAAAAATACGGATAGGCAAATGATGGATGGCCATGTATGGATACTGTAAGAATGTCATCTCTTGAATAGAATATCTGCTGTTGCCCGTTGCCGTGATGATAATCTATGTCAAGAATTGAAACCCTTCCAAACCTTCCAAGGTAATTTGCTGCGATGGCACTATTGTTAAAATAGCAAAATCCTCCGAAAACAAATCTCTCCGCATGATGCCCCGGGGGCCTTGTCAGAACATAAGCAGATGAGGTTCCGGATAACAACTCATTTGCCGCTGTAAGGGTACAGTTTACGCCAGCCCGTGCAGCGAGGAAAGCATTTTTGTTTAATGGCGTGAATGTATCAATGCAGAAATATCCTGCCCTTACCGATAGTTCTTTCGGCGGTCTGGCAGAATTTCGAATTGGAAAAACATAAGGGTATACTGATTGTCCGGGCTTTAAACTGCTGCAAACCTTTTTAAAGTAATTGACGTATTTTCTGTCATGTACCTCAAGTATAAACCTGTCCGGAAACTCGTTGCTTTTTCCTGTTCTGAAATAATTTGTTTTTTCCAGTTCAGCCTTGATATGAGGAATTCTAACAGGCGATTCAACATAGCCTCTCTGGTGAATATTATGGATACTGTTTTTATCATTTGTGATCCAGAATATTTTATTTTTACTATTAATGTCGGGATATAACAGGGTGTTGTTTTTTTTCCTGTAACGAAATGGCCTGAGCATTAACGAATCTGAATTTATGCTGTTGACTACCATGTTAATATATTCGGGCGGGCAATATTCCGGATAAATGCGTTCAAGAATTGCTCTTACGGTTCTCCTTGCTCTTGCTTTTGTAATTGTTTTTTCCAGCCCAAGATTATCGAACATGAGATATGGCGGACAGTCATCCCCCGGTTTCACAAGAGTCTCATACAGGGTGTTTATCACAGGCCTTGCACCGAAACGCTCGTAGAATGCCAGCCGTTTCTTATTCTGTTCAAGGTGGGTCGTGTCGCGGCAAAGTGAAGTGTCATCAGGCAGACATTCAAAGAATAGTCCGCTAACATTCAGGGATGCTGCTTCTTCCCTTATCCTCTGATAAAGAAAACTGCCTACACCTGATGATGTTTTACCGGGCCTTGTGGCTATGAAATCAAGGAAGCAGAATTTAACATCAGGCATGTACTTTAAAAGTGCAAATCCCAGAATATTCTCATGTATGTTTTCTGCAACCAGAAGGAATGACTGATATTTAAACCGGAAAGGATTTATGAGCTGCTCGTCGATCAAATCTATTTTATCCTTCCAGATACCGGGAAACTGTTTTGAAAGGATGTCTCTAACCGCCATCATCGCAGAACGGTTATATTCCAGGTAGGGGTTGGATATTTTTCTTATTCTGAGCATTGGCAGACAGTTTAATCATCCCTGCTTTTCATATGAACAACCCTTTGTGGGAAGGGAATTGTAATACCGTTTTCATGGAACTTTTCGAGGATGCTGATCCTTATCTCACTTTTAATATTCTCTACCCTGAATATTTCATCAGACCAGAAAAGAAGAGTAAGATGGATGGATGAATCACTGAAATCAGACAGTCTTACAAAAGGTTCCGGAGATTTTGCCACTAGTGGATGGTTAAAAGCAACATCTTTTACCAGTTTAATTGCTTTGGGAATATCTGTGGAATAATCTACTCCCGTAACTATTGCAAATCTCGACCTCTCATGTCCGTGTGTCCAGTTTATAAGCTGATTTGATGTGAGTTTCGAATTTGGCAGTATAATGTATTTGTCGTCTCGTGTAAGCACCGTTGTGGTTCGTATATTTATCTTCTGCACCCTGCAGAAAAGTCCGTCCACTTCTATGATATCCGCTACCTTTACTGAAGCATCAAGAAGTATAATTACTCCAGAAACAAAATCATTGAAGAGATTTTGTAAGCCCAGCCCTATTCCAACAAGCAGGGCAGCTGAACCGGCAAGCATCACTTTAATGTTGACCCCGATTATCTCCAGTGCAACGAGGATCGATGTTGCTACCAAAAGGTATTTAATTATTTGGTAAACAGCATATTTTTTCGATTTTCTAAGTCTCCTGTTATTCGTGATAAAAATTTTAAAAGCCTTAAGCATTATCCAAACGGCAATTATAAGGATAAGCAAGGCTGCCAGGTTGTAAACCGACAGGGTATATGGCCCTACTTCGAGGATTTTGTATTCGAGTATTTTTTTCATTCAGAAAAAAGATGTTGCTATTCGAAAAAGAAAAACAAAGCTTATAATACCGGATAAAAGAATATTATCAAATAAACCTGTCAATATAATCCGTTACCATGTATAGTTACAAGCTAAATTTAATAAATATAATTCTCAAAATCAATATCTGAAGAAAGTAGTTCATTTTGTCCTTCAGGGGTGATAATTAATGCATTAAGTCAAATATGTTTGTCAATATATTGAGGTTGCTATATTTGTTATTTCGCAGCCTTCTTATATGATAAATTAACATTTTTACAGCATAAAAAGTTTTCTTTTATTGTTATTAGTATGGATTTTGTCACGATTTAAAACCAGAAGGGCCTTGTTTATTTTCATTCTAAATTAAAAAGCCTGACAAATGATAGCTTTTTTTAAAAAGTATTGTTATTAAATTAACAGCACTTTTTAAAGGCTAACAAACTAATGCTATAAAATATATTAATTACCTAAAAATCAAACACAAATGTACCAAGTAGGAAATTTAGTCAAGGAGTTGTCCGACAAACATGGTCGCGAAAGGGAGAGCCTTCTGCCAATACTTCAGGGTATTGTTCAGAAGCAAAACTATCTTACTGATGAAGTGATGGTAGCTGTTGCAAAAGAGCTTGATATTTCGGCTGCGGAAGTTTACGGGACAGCTTCATTTTACACCTTTCTCGATACACAGCCCAGGGGAAAGTATGTTATCAGGGTATGTAAAACAATAACCTGTTCAATGAAGGGTAAGAGCGATATAATACAGACTCTGGAAGAGTTGCTGAAAATTAAGGTTGGAGAGACAACGGCTGACAGCCAGTTCAGTTTACTTGAGACCAATTGTATCGGATGGTGCCATAAGGCTCCGGCAATTCTGATTAACGAGATGCCATATACCGAACTGACACCTGAAAAGGTTACTGAGATAATAAAAGAATATATGCAAAAATAAAAATCCGGGGAAAATGGAAAATACAGGTTTAAATAAGGTTGACCTTATATTTGAAAAAATTGATAATCGCGAAGTACTGACCAAGGCTTTCGGAATGAGTAAAGAGGATATTATCCAGGAAATTCTTGACTCAGGTCTTAAAGGAAGAGGAGGCGCCGGTTTTCCGACCGGGTTGAAATGGAAATACACCTCTGCTGAAAAAAGTGATGAGAAATACGTAGTATGTAATGCCGACGAGGGAGAACCCGGGACTTTTAAGGATCGGGAGATACTCGACAGGGTATCCAACAAGGTGCACGGTGGTATGGCAATAGCTGGAAAAGCAATAGGGGCAAAGAAGGGTTTTGTTTACCTGAGGGGTGAATACAGGTACCTTTTGCCGAAGCTTATGGCAGAGCTAAATGAATTTCATAAGATGATCGCTGAGATAGGTTTTGATTTTAATATTGAATACCGCATGGGAAGCGGCGCATATATATGCGGTGAGGAAAGTGCACTATTTGAATCAATTGAAGGGAAGAGGGGAGAGCCTCGTAACAAGCCTCCCTATCCTACAGTTTCGGGGCTCTTTGATAAACCTACTTCAATTAATAATGTGGAGACTCTCGTGACTGCAATGATGATATTGAAACATGGTTCAAAGGATTTCTCGAAATACGGAACTAACGATTCCAGAGGATCGAAAGTATTCTCTGTATCGGGTGATACGCCTACCCCGGGTATCTTTGAACTGGAACTCGGTATGACAGTACAGCAGTTTGTTAATGAATTCGGCGATGGCGACACAAAAGCTGTTCAGGTCGGAGGTGCATCAGGGTTCTGCGTTCCGCGTAAGAAATTTGCAGAAACTATAATAGGATTTGAAGGTGTGCCCACCGGGGGCTCCATGAAACTGTTCAATAGTTCCAGGTCTATGTATAATGTGTTGCATAACTACCTAGATTTCTTTGCTGAAGAATCATGTGGACAGTGTACACCCTGCAGGGTGGGATGTCAGCAGCTTCTGAAAGGTGTTGAAATGGTGAAAAAAGGAGAGGTTAAATCAACTTATCTCTTCGAGCTTGTAAAACTGGCCGACACGATGAAAGTTGCAGCCAAATGTGGTCTCGGACAGTCTGTAGGTAATGCATTCAAATCGATAGTTGGTAACTTCAGAGAGGAGATCATCTATTAATAACTTTATTAAATCACAGAAAAATGATAAATCTAACTATAAACAACAAGAATATATCGGTTAAAGAAGGTACAACCGTTCTTGCTGCTGCAAAACAATTAAATATAACAATACCGACATTATGTAATCACGATGATCTCTGTGTTGCCGGTAACTGTCGTGTATGCCTTGTTGAGCAAAAAGGGGCAAGGACACTTATTGCATCATGTGCAACCCCGGTATTTGAGGGTATGGAAATACAGACCAATTCGCTCAAAGTACGAAATGCGCGGAAGCACGTTGTTGAATTGTTACTGTCTGAACACAGGTCTGATTGCACGAAGTGCTACAAAAACCAGAATTGTGAACTCCAGGCCCTTGCCAATGAGTTTGCTTTTGGTGATCATATTCTCCTTTCCCTTGTTGAGGATAAGAATTATGATATTGACAGATCATCACCATCATTTATCAAAGATGACAGCAAGTGTATCCGTTGCCAGCGTTGTGTCAGAACATGTTCGGAACTTCAGTCTGTCTCTGCCATATCAGTTGCCAATAAAGGGTCACATCAGAAAATTTCTTCTTTTCACGACAGGCCTATGAGTCATGTTGTGTGTACCAATTGCGGTCAGTGTGTTAACCGTTGTCCCACAGGTGCTCTCGTTGAGAAGACTTATATAGACCAGGTATGGGACGCTATATATGATACAGACAAGCATGTTGTTGTTCAGACTGCTCCTGCAGTAAGAGTTGCTCTTGGCGAGGACCTTGGATATGATCCTGGCGAAAGAGTTACCGGGAAAATGGTTACTGCTCTCAGACAGCTTGGCTTTGATTCGGTTCTTGATACTGACTTCTCAGCCGACCTTACAATAATGGAAGAAGGCACAGAGTTACTCACAAGGCTTAAAAAAGCCCTGGTGGATGGTGATCATAAAATATCTCTCCCGATGTTTACTTCTTGCTCTCCTGGTTGGATAAAGTTCATTGAACATAAGTATCCCGAGTTCCTGCCAAACCTTTCAACATGCAAGTCACCTCAGCAGATGTTCGGTGCATTGGCAAAAACATATTATGCCGGCAAACGCAACCTTGATCCTTCAAAGGTTGTTTCAGTGTCAATAATGCCATGTACTGCAAAGAAGTTTGAAGCAGACAGACCTGAAATGCGTTCCAGCGGATTTAAGGATGTTGACTATGTACTTACAACAAGGGAGCTGGCTGTTATGATTAAACAGGCAGGTATCGATTTCAGAAACCTCGAAACTTCCAATTACGATTCCATAATGGGTGAGTCAACCGGAGCTGCTGTTATTTTCGGAGCTACAGGAGGTGTGATGGAAGCAGCCCTTCGTACTGCCTATGAAATTGTAACAGGACGTGAAGTGCCATTCGGAAACCTTAATATTACACCGGTACGAGGCATGGATGGCGTAAAAGAGGCAACCGTGAAAATTGAAGGCTGTGTTGACGCATGGAAATTCCTTGAAGGAGCCGAACTTAAGGTTGCGATTGCACACGGACTGGTGAATGCCAATAAGATTATGAAGATGGTACGCGACGGAAAAGCCTCATATCATTTTATTGAGATAATGGCATGTCCCGGAGGCTGTATCGGCGGTGGAGGCCAGCCTATTCCAACTAACCTGGAGATAAGGCAAAACCGTATGAAGGCAATATATTCGGAGGATGAAAGCAAATCTCTTCGTAAATCACATGAGAATCCCGAGGTTGTTGCTATTTATAAGGAATTCCTCGATCAGCCCAACAGTCATAAATCACATGAACTCCTTCATACACATTATGTAGAAAGAGACAATTTCTGACAGTAAATTAATTATAAATGCAGACATGGTGGGGACATAGCATGCTATGTCCCTGCTATTTTTTGGCGTTTATCTTCTTTAGCAGCCAGGCCATATTCTTTCCAAGATCTTTCATGGTCCGCATGCCTTCTTCATCCTTAAGCACTTCACCTTTTTCACGTCCTATGCCTATATTCCAGTATGATGAACCCGGAATGATCATCTGGTTGATAAGGAAAAAATGATTTATACTGTCAAAAGCATGTATGGCACCTGCTCTTCGTACAGCAATGACACCGGCACCTGCTTTGTGTTTCAGGGGACTTCCGGATGCCCTCAGGGAATAACTGGCCACCTCAAGAAAAGCTTTTGCATCGGCTGTAAGATCTGCATTATAAACAGGCGAACCGATGATGATACCATCGGCTTTGACCATTTTACCGATACATTCATTAATTACGTCATTATCCTTGTGACATCTGCCATCTTCTTTCTTAACGCATTTCATGCATGCTACACAACCATTTAAGTCCTTACCTCCAAGCTGGAAGAACTCGGTTTTTATTCCTTCCTTTTCCAATTCCTTGAACACTTCCCTGATAAGCAGCTCAGTATTTCCTCCTTTGCGGGGACTGCAGTTTATTCCAAGTACTTTCATACCTATTGTTTTTATCCTATTATATTCAATATTTCTTTTATGTCGATATCCTTCAATGGGTTGTTACTTGTAATGAATGTATCGGCAAGCTTCGATTTTTTCTCCTGGAGTCTTATAATTTTCTCCTCAATGCTATTACTGGTTATATACCTGTAGACAAACACACTTTTATCCTGGCCTATACGATGAGCACGGTTAAGTGCCTGCATCTCTGAAGCCGGATTCCACCAGGGATCAAGAATAAAAACATATTCTGCGGCAGTAAGGTTCAAACCAACTCCCCCGGCTTTAAGTGATATGAGAAAAATCCTGTTGTCTGCTTCATTCTGGAAGGAGTTTACAATTTTTTCCCGGTTAATGCTGGCCCCGGTGAGCATTGAGAAAGTAATTCTTTTCTTCCTGAATACTGAAGCGTACAGATCCAGATGCTTGACGAAAGATGAGAATACAAGTATTTTATGTCCCTCCGATATTACACTTTCTATATCCTGCAACACTGTTTCAAATTTGCCGGAACTCCAGTCATAGTCTTCATATGCAAGGACCGGATGGTTTGATATCTGCCTGAGTTTCATGAGCCCCTGCAGTACTACTATTGTTGATTTCTCCGCCCCGTTTGATGCGAGATTATTCAAAATGCTGTTTCTGACAGATGATTTTTCTTCATCATATATGCGGTACTGTTCGTCTGTCATGTCGCAGAAAACAGTCTGTTCTGTAACCGGAGGGAGATCCCTGGCCACCATTTCCTTCGTGCGGCGTAATATAAACGGCTGAATGATCTTTCTAAGTTTATCTTCTTTTTCATCATCGCCCATTTTTTCTATCGGACGGGCAAATTCCCTGTGGAAGAAGGCAAGGTCGCCCAGTAATCCCGGGTTTACAAAGTTAAGTTGCGTCCACAGGTCTGTTAAAGAGTTTTCCACCGGGGTCCCGGTAAGAACCAGCTTGAAGTCAGATTTCAAACGTATAACAGTCTTGTAAAGCATAGATGCCGGGTTTTTGATAACCTGGCTTTCATCGAGTATGATATAATGAAAATGATAGTTGCTTATCAGGTCAATGTCTTGTCGTATTGTATGATAACTTGAGAGTATGATGTCGAAATTGTGAAAATAGTCTGTCGATTTCTTTCTCTGGTTACCTTTATAACTGTAAACTGTCATATCAGGCACGAATCGCTTAATTTCATTCTCCCAGTTATATATAAGTGATGCAGGTACAATGATCAGGGAGGTCATTTTCTCAACATATGAATCAAACAGTGTAAGCTCCTTTGCTGGTTTACTATGTGAAGCCGGGGCCATTGTCTCTTTGTTGTGCTGGAGCATGGCCAGCGCCTGAATGGTCTTTCCAAGTCCCATATCATCGGCCAGGCATCCGCCAAGACCTGCATTCTGTAGGAAGTTGAGCCAGTTGAGTCCATCAGACTGGTAGTGCCGCATGTTAACTTTAAGACCGGCAGGAGCCATAAGCAAGGGAATCTGATCAGGCTTCAGAAGTTTATCAAGTTTTTCGAAGCCGGCATTCTTATCATCCGATAATGTATCCTTTAGTAATGAAAAGTGTTGCTTATGGATCTTGAGCTTATTGTCTGTGCTTTTGCCGAACTCAAACATATTCTTGTACCGGGTAAACCATGTTTCCGGCAGTATTGCAATTGTACCATCAGGGAGACGATATTCCCTTATTCCTGCAAGTATGTTCTTCCTGAAAAGGGTAAACGGGAGGCTCCATTCTCCAATTTTTACAATGGCTTTTATATCGAACCAATCATTTTCCAGTTGACTGCTAACCTCAATTTGAACAGGATGAAGATTATAATTCTGGTCGAGCCTTGAGGTAAGCCTGAATCCGGCTTCAGTTATCTCGGAATAATTACTGTTTATATTTTCTATCAGGCTGTATATCTCATCTTTTTTCAAAGGATCTGTATAAACCGGGAAAAAATTTATATCATCATCGGAAAAATAACCGAGCTCACCCAGGATATCCCTGCAACGCTTTTCCCATGAGAAGTCACGTTTGTATTTTTTAAAAATAAATTTTTCGTCCTGTTTCTCAAAAACCGTAAATGATGATGCTGGTTCACTTGCATACATGGAATGTCCTTCGTAACAATATTTTAATATCATAACCGGAATGCCACGTACACTGTTACTGATTTCGATAAGTGCCTCTTTTGCAGGCTCAGGTCTGATTATCTCGAAACCGTTTCCCTCTACTTTGAAATTATTTACAGCATTGGCTACAAAAGTGCTGAAATACTTGACCTCGGTCTTTTTAGGGATTGTTATATAATCTTTTGTTATGAATGGTTTCAGCTTAGGTCCGTCAACTTCTGTTACAAAAAATAACCTTGTTCCTTCCCTGATAACACACGGTGACATACAAATTATATCAACTGAGTTATTCCTCAGGTCTATGGACTTTCCACCGGCTTCAAGGCTGAGGTTATAGGTGCTGTATTCAACATTTCTGACAAACCTGAATACAGGCATTGCATTCTCTGAACTTAGTGACAGCCTGTCCTCTGCATGAAGGGTGCCGGTCTTTGTTTTTTGAAAATATACTGGGATATTTTCATCCCTTGATATTTCAAGCGATTTATAGATCCGTCGTTCAATATAAGGACGAATGAATTCATCCAGATTTTCCTGGGTAACTTTCGACTGGAACTCCTTAACGTTCTTCTCCCTGGAGAACAATTTAAATAATGTCCGTTCTGAGTACTCGTTTATAATTTTTACAACTTCTCTTTCCTCCTGGGCCAGTGCACCCAGCGTGTCTATGGCGGGAAACGGGAAGAGGCATTCGGATAACCTGAAGTAACTCCTGTTCAGTTCGCTAACCAAAATATAAGGAAGCAATATCTGACCCCATATCCTGTGGTTGATAAGTATCAGTGCGAATGCCTTGTTTTTTTTTTCAGAAGGGATCTCCAAATTGATACGGTTAAAATATCCTGCAATGTTGGTTAATGTTACCCAATTATCAAAGCTTTTTCTTATTAGTTTTGCAATAAGATGATACAAAGCATGCGCATACCTGCGGCAGACATCCTGAAGGGCAATATTCTTAATCCCGGGTGAGAAAGATAATACATATAGATATGGATGCGTTTTTTGCATCCGTGGAACAGCTTGATAATCCGGAGCTGCGAGGGAAACCTGTTGCTGTTGGTGGAAGTGGACAAAGAAGTGTGGTGGCGGCTGCAAGTTATGAAGCCAGGAAGTTCGGTGTTAGGTCGGCAATGCCTTCAGTAATAGCTAAGCGACTATGCCCTGAATTGATTTTTGTCAGGCATCATTTTGATAGGTACACCCTGATATCAGGTCGTATAATGGAAATATTCAGGGAATATACCGATACAATTGAACCTCTTTCAATCGATGAGGCTTTCCTCGATGTAACACATGATAAGAAAAATATCGGTTCTGCAACAATAATAGCAGGGATGATCAGAGACGAGATAAAAGAAAAAACGGGGCTTACTGCTTCAGCCGGGGTTTCGGTAAATAAATTCCTTGCAAAGATAGCTTCTGATATAAATAAGCCTGATGGATTATTCGTCATTAAACCGGATGATGCAGAGAAGTTCATTGAAGGGCTGCCAGTCGGAAAGTTTTATGGAATCGGTAAGGTCACAGCAGAGAAAATGCACCGCCTTGGAATTCACCATGGCTCCGATCTGAAGAAATGGGAGATGCCCGACCTTATAAGGAACTTCGGCAAAGCCGGTGTGTTTTTCTATAATATAGTAAGAGGGATTGACGAAAGGCCGGTAGAGCCAGACCAGGAGAGAAAATCAGTAGGCACGGAACTTACATTCGAAAAGGACCTTACAACACAATTTGAAATTATTGCTGAGTTATACAAGGTGGAGAAGGAATTGATGGAAAGACTTGAGCATGCCGGAACAGCCGGGAGGACGGTGACATTAAAAGTGAAATTTGCCGATTTCAGACAACTTACACGAAGCAGGACATTGCAGAATTACATCCGCGATTTCAATACACTTCACAGGGAGGTTACAGGAATAAGGAAAGAACTTAGTCTT
The DNA here is from genome assembly GCA_046706305.1 of Bacteroidales bacterium. Classification (GTDB taxonomy): domain Bacteria; phylum Bacteroidota; class Bacteroidia; order Bacteroidales; family VadinHA17; genus LD21. Next base: position 12,863 of record JBJKPQ010000050.1, on the reverse strand, counting down.
TCGGGTGTAAGGATCAGGCTTCTGGGGGTAAGTATCTCCAACCTGGAAACCGAAGACTGTGCCGACAGGCAGTTATCTCTTTTTGATGAATAATAATTTTTCCTGCCTGTTGGAAGACAGGTTGTTCAGACTATCATCCCTGCCGCAACCGTCTCATTTGTACCTTCATCTATAAAAATCATGCTCCCGGTTACATTGTTTTTCTTATAGCTGTCGTAAAATACAGGTTTCGATGTTTTTATTGTGACATTCGCTATGTCATTCATATTTACATCAAGATTATCATTGTCTTGTCCGAGAGTGTTTATGTTCATTTTGTAGTTTACAGCTTTTATAATGCATCCGGCCTCATTGGTGCTCATCCTTACAATGTATTTCCCGCCCTGCCTGAGTGGTTTGTCATTAAACCAGCACAGCATCAGGTTGATATCCTGTCCGATAGAAGGCAGGTCATCATTGGCAACTATCATGTCTCCCCTGCTTATATCAATGTCGTCATCCAGGGAAATGGAGACACTGTCGCCCGGAACTGATTCTGCCATTGTTTTTCCGAGTACATCTATGCTCTTGATTCTGGATTTTAACATGGATGGTAAAACTGTTATCTCATCTCCCGGCCTGAAAATGCCACCTGCAACCCGTCCGGCATATCCCCTGTAGTCATGAAATTCTGTTGTATGAGGTCTTATTACTGTCTGAACAGGGAAACGTTTGTTACCTGAATTTCTGACTTTCCTGATTTCAATTGTCTCAATAAGATCCAGAAATGTTTTACCATCGTACCATGGCATGTTGACTGATTTATCAACGACGTTATCGCCGTATTTTGCACTTATGGGAATGTAGTGAGCATCCTCTATTTCAAGTTTTGATACAAGTCCTTTCAGCTCAACACAGATATTGTCGAAATGTGATTCAGACCAGTTTACCATGTCCATCTTATTGATGCAGAAAATTATATGTCGTATGTCGAGCAGGGAGGCAATGTAAGAATGTCTGAGGGTTTGTTCAAGAACACCCTTTCTCGCATCGATAAGTATGACAGCCATATCGGCGGTGCTTGCTCCGGTTACCATGTTCCTTGTATACTGTATATGCCCGGGGGTATCGGCGATAATAAATTTCCTTTTTGGAGTAGCAAAGTACCTGTATGCAACATCAATTGTAATACCCTGTTCACGTTCAGCTCTGAGACCGTCAGTAAGAAGCGAAAGGTCAAGTTCCTCCCTGCCCAGGCGTTTGCCCGATTGGACTATGTGATCCATCTGGTCTTCAAAAATTGATTTGCTGTCATACAGTAGCCTTCCTATAAGAGTGCTCTTCCCGTCATCAACACTTCCGGCTGTTGTAAATCTCAAAAGACTTTTATATTCCTTGTTATTCTTTATTTTCATTTTGTTAATGCTGTTATTCCTCCCTGTTTCAGGTACAATATCCATTTATTTAACAGGATACTTCAAATCAATAAATTAATTGTCAGTCAACCCTGGTTTCAGAAATAATTAGTTTATTATTTGTTAAACGGATTAATCAGAAGTAACCTTCTTTTTTCCTGTCTTCCATTGCAGCTTCAGATCTTTTGTCATCGAATCTGCCACCTCTCTCAGTGACCCTGGTAGCAGCGATTTCGGAAATGATCTCTTCCAGAGATCCTGCTTTTGAGAGTGTTACACCAGTACATGTTATGTCACCTATGGTTCTGCACCTTACATCGGCTTCAAAAACGTCTTCACCCTGTTTAAGTTGCATAAAAGGCGCCCATGCTAGGTATACACCATTGCGCTCAAAAATTTTACGTTTATGGGTATAATAAAGGTTTGGTAATTTTATGTTTTCATTTTTTATATACTGCCATACATCCAGTTCAGTCCAGTTACTTATGGGAAATACCCTGAAATGTTCTCCCATATGCTTCCGTCCGTTAAAGATGTTCCATAGTTCAGGCCTCTGGTTCTTGGGATCCCACTGACCAAATTCATTCCTGTGCGAGAAAAACCTCTCTTTTGCCCTGGCTTTCTCCTCGTCACGTCTGCCACCACCAATAGCAACATCTATTCCAAGTTCTTCAATACCATCAAGAAGTGTTGTTGTTTGTGCCTTGTTACGACTTGCATTGACACCTTTTTCTTCAACAACCCTGCCCTGGTCGATTGAATCCTGTACTTTCCTTACGATTAATTCTGTGCCAAATTCACGGGCAAGATTATCACGGAACATCAGGGTTTCTTCAAAGTTATGACCCGTATCAATGTGCATGAGACTGAACGGGATCCTGGCAGGCCAGAAAGCTTTTCTGGCCAGGTGAACGAGTACAATAGAATCCTTACCACCGGAAAACAAAATAACCTTGTTCTCGAACTGGGAAGCGACCTCCCGAATTACAAAAATGGCCTCGTTTTCCAGTTCCCTGAGGTGATCATCATTTATTTCCAACAGCTTATTCATTTATCTTTTTTTTGCTTTCTAATAACCTGATTCAAGATAATAGAAGGTTGTATTATTGAATATTTTATCATTTTACATGACAGCCGCATTCCTTTGGACCATCGTTCTCCCACCACCAGCGACCGGCCCTGAAATCCTGTCCTTTTATAACAGGTCTTGTGCATGGTTCACAGCCAATGCTCAGATATCCTTTGTCATGAAGCGAGTTATAAGGTACATTATTTTCCTTTATATAGGCCTCCACATCTTCAAATGACCAATCGAATAATGGATGAAACTTATACACCTGCTTTACATCATCCCATTCCAGCTCACTCATATTATTTCTGTTGTCAGATTGTGAAGCTCTTATGCCTGATATCCAGCATTCAATACCACGTAAAGCCCTATTAAGAGGCACAACCTTTCTGAGCCTGCAGCATTCCAACCTGTTTTCCTTCGATTTATAAAAGCTTTCCGGGCCCTTTTGGGTCATCATTTTTTCAACATCTTCGTGATCAGGAAAGTAAACATCAATTGTTTTGTTGTACTTCAGGATTGTATTTGAGAACACCTTATACGTTTCCGGAAATAACCTTCCCGTATCAAGAGTAGCAACTTTTATTGGAATGTCCTTTGAAAATATTTTATGTGTAATAACCTGGTCCTCAATGCCAAAGCTGGTAGTAAACAGCACTTTGCCCGGAAATTGCCCGGCTATGCTGGTTAGCTGTTCCTCAACAGATTTTCCTGTAAGCAGATCGCTCAGCTCTTTCAACTTCATACCGCTTTCCATGTGATTTTATTGTAAGATTTAATTTGATTCTGTGAATATGAGCCCATAACCTTTCATGAAAATAATAGAGGATTGTCTTAGTGATTACCTCTATGCTTCCAATGGAGACTGCCATAGTGAGTTTCCCTGTGATGAAATAGCTAATAACCATTGTATCAATCGTTCCCACGATTCTCCAGGAAATGGACTTTATAAAACTTTTAATGGGTTTGTCAGCTCGGTCACTGACTTTGAATTCACCCTTTTTAGGGGATTTATCTTCATGTTGATTCAATAGAACATCAAGCATATCTATGATTTTTCAATCCAGATCAAAAGTAAACCAGAGAGTCTTATGAATCATTGGCAATTATGCGGTAAAAATATCCGTATTTATACATATGGTCTTAGTGTAAATAATACTATTCACACTAAGGATTAAGTGGTAATTTCTTCAATTTAAATTGGTGTGCTGTTAAACCAAAATTTGGTGAATGCCGAGCTGGTTCAAGTTAACTTGCAGGAAATAAATATAATACCTTAAGAAAAGAAGGTGTTGGGTCGTGAAATAAAAATTTGCTTTCTCACGTCGGCGGAGAAAATAATCAAATAGTTTGTTATTCTTATAACAGCTTAGCTCATATTTAAAGCAGCAGGGTCCCTAAAAGGATTTTATAAATTCAAAGCTTCACCGGTATCCCGGATTTCCTTTAACAGTTTTTTTAGTGTTCCCATTGTGGTGGCAGGGTTTATTATTGTCGTCCTTAGCCACGTTCCTGTCTCGAGTTCCGTCTGCACTATATAAAATGATCCGTTTCTTACAATTTTTTCCCGTATGGTCTCATTTAACCTGTTAACTGAGGATCTGTCCAACCCGCCTGGAGCATACCTGAAACAAACAATATTGCTAAGGGGTTCAACTGCAAGATCAAACTGAGGGTCGTTTTTTATAATACCGGCAAACTCAGCAGCGAGCCCGTACATATTTTCTATATATTTTTTATAATATGCATCTCCATAATATTTCAGGGCTGTATAAGCAATAATGCCCAGGGCGCTCTTTGTGCATTCGAGTGTTCGTGTTGCGCTGTTATACCAGAGGTTATCCTGGTTCTTGCGGAAAAGATAAGATGCTTTCTGCGAAAAAGTATTAAATGACATGTCGCCGTTACGGAACATAACGAGTGTGTTTAAGGCAGGCACAAGAAACATTTTATGGAAGTCAATAACCACTGAATCGGCTCTTTCAATACCATTTACGAGGTATTTGTACTTATCAGAAAACAAGACACCCATCCCGTGAGCACCATCAACATGCATCCAGAGCCTGTGTTTTTCGCAGAAATCGGCTATGGCAGGCAGATTATCATATGCCCCTGTTGCGGTAGAACAGGCATTGGCAACAACTGCAATGACAGTGATCCCGTTATCTTCTGCTTTTCTCCTGTATTCTTCCAGCAGGTCCCAACGCATTCTGTATTTATCATCATGTGGGATCCTGACAGCAGAGTTCTCTCCAAGGCCCATTATTTTTAAATTTCGTCCCACACTGTAATGCGATTGTTCGGATATTATAAAACCCGGACGCCGGTCTGATTTAACACCGTCTTGCCAGATATTATAATTTGTCATTGATTGCCTGGCTGCAAGTAAAGCTGTAAGGTTACCTGCTGATCCGCCGTGAGTGAATATACCGTCAAAGCCTTCATCATAGCCAATAAGCTTACCGAATTTTTTGACAACATTACGTTCCATAGCCATATTAACAGGCCCCATCTCGTACACCGCTGAGCCATTGTTGAGGAGGGATGTACAAAACTGAACCAGGGCCGTGATTGGCAGAGGAGATGTTACCTGGTGCCCTATATATTGGGGATGATGTATATGAATGGAATTATTGAGGATCATTTTAATATATTCCTCGAGAGGTTCGTTTTTTGCATCTCGCGCACCAAAAGAAAAAATATCTGTAAGATAATCCGGATCATTAGCGGGTAAAACCGGAATTTCATTTTCTTCAACAACCGACTTAAGATAGTCGGACAGTATGTCCACTATTTTGTGGCCCTCTTCCCTGAAGATTTCAGGATCAAAAGGACCCGCGATTTCTGATTCTGTCATTTTGCTTTAAAATCGGATGCTAATCCGTTAAAATACCACCTTATTGTTTCACCATACCTGTCCTGTTCCCCGGCTGTAAGGAAATCCTTTATATATATCTTATTCTCAGTGAGCTTACTGATGATTTCAATCACTCCGCAATAACCTTCAGGCTCATGCCCTCCGAAAACATATGACAGAGCCTGAATATTGTATTCTTTAAAGAAATCATCAAGGATCAGGTATCTTTTTTTGTGTTTTTCAAAAACACTGTCATTATAACCAATGACTTTATTGAAATGACTGAAACGCACAGCTGCATTGTCCATTATAAAGGAACCGATATCTTCAAATCCGACATTTCTTAAGAGATAGATCTCAGCATACCTGAATATTCCAGTGAATCCAAAGGCATCGAGGTCATCAGCCACCGACAACACGCTTAAAATGTTAAACTCGGTTTCATCCTTATCATAATCTTTACGGTCGTGAAATTCTATGGCATCGAGTGCTTCAGCAAAATCGGCAGGCTGGAAGCCATTCATTTTCAGAAAATGATTACACATTTCCCTTCCATGTTTACCATGACGTGGCCCTGAATCAACTATCATGCCAATGTCGTGAAGATATGCAGCCACTATGAGGTCATCAAAAAAATGGTCGCTCAGACGATTGCCCTGCAAATGAAAAGCATTAATAATTTCCCTGCAATATTTCCAGACCCGCCTGTGATGGTCCAGTCCGTGCGAAGGAAGGCTCCTCTCATCAAATTCAGATGAGAAAAAATCTTCAAGTAATCGTTTCAGCCTGTACTCTGAAGATTCTATTTGTTTTTTAAAATTCATATAATACAAAAAAAAGCAAAAGACCATGCCTTTTGCTTTTGAACAGTAAGGCAGGTTAATAACTAGTAATTGATCATTTTCCTGGCTATATCAAGAATCGTGGTATCATCGAAAGTTACGATACCTCCGTCAGGTCCCTGTTCAAAATGTATTCCAACGCTCTGGCCCTTGTCAAAGTTTGTCCCTCCAAAGTAGTTTCTTACGGTTTCCTCATTCAGATCCAACTTTTCCGCAATAACTTTCATACTACCGGAGGGTAACATGTCTTTAATTTTGCGGAGTTCATTAAAGGTGATCGTTTTATCCATCTCGTGAAATTTTTTTGGTTTATATTTTTCGTTAAAGTATCATCTGATTCCAAAGTTAATCATAAAATAAATAGGATGATTATTAAACGGTGATTAATGTCAAAAAAGTACTTCGAGTACTTAAAGTTATTAAATCACTCCCAACTCTGAGTACTCAAAATACTCCCCCCTCTATATCCCTTATTATATAGACGTCAAAATCGCCAAGTGGCTTGAACCCGAATTTTTTGTAGAGATTAGCTGCCCTGGTATTTGAGTTATGTACTTCAAGCTTAACCTGGAAACCTTTTTCTTTTACGACAGCAAGGGAATCCTTCAGGAGAATTTTTGAAAATCCTTTGCCCTGGTATTCAGGAAGTATGCCAAAATGGTGGAGATGTATCCTTCTTCCGTCAAAGGTCATCCAGGAGGTGCCTGCTATAATACCCGACGATATATCTTCAAGAACAAGGAGTGCTCCTCCCATCTTTATGCTGTTTTCTACAATTGTCTCAGTATCTCCTCTTACGGGATCTCCCATGCCTGTCCTGATCCATAAATCGGATACGGCAATGAAATCACCATGCTTGTAATGTCTCGTTTTAAGATTGTCGGCTGTTATTTGATTTAACATAGTACCTGTAACCTGATTTTTTATTGCAGTTCTTTAAGCAGATCGAGAAAATGATTGAGGGCTTTTTTCTTCTCATCATCGAATATGAAATCGATATTGAACGACAGGTAATTTTTAAGATTCTCTCCTGTAATTGTTCCGGTATTTCCAAAATAGTCTGCCACAGCCGGAATATCTTTTACACCTGTATATAATGCTTCATTAAAGGCATCAATAAATTCTTTGTCAAGATGTTTATTGGCAGTCCAGCAGGCAAATACAAAAGGCATCCCTGTAAACTCTTTCCATGCAGCAGCAAGATCTGTTTTGTACCTGTAGCTTTTCTCCAGTTCAAAACACTGGTCTCCTATAAGTACTACTGCTTCTCTGAGACCTATATTCCTGAAATCGAACCCTTTTGATGTGTTTCCCCAGTTGAACTCCTTTTTCCAGCTGTTCCTGGCAAGCACTTTTGTAAGGTTTACCGAGGTGCGTGAACGGTAATCGAGGTAAATTGTCTCTATTTCATCAAAAGGGCAGTTACTCAAAAGCATCACAGTTCGTACTTCTCCATTAGCTCCGATGCAGTAATCACTTATTATATAATATTCAGGAAGAAGAGGAATTGCAGCTACCGGGATAAGACCAACGTCGGCCCTTCCGTCTATAAGCTTTCTGGCGCAATCCGCCGGATGATCTGTCTCTAATATAACTTTTTTATCAAATCCACTCTTTCTTAATCCGTAAATGAACGGATATGTGTTTGCATATTTAACTGCCGAAATTCTTATTTTATCCATACCTTTTTTTTACAACGTCTAAAAGTACTACATTTGTGCATATCCGAATAACAACTGAAAACACAATATGATAAAAAAATGGAATTAAATTCTTTAACTGCCATTTCACCACTGGATGGGAGATACAGGCAAAAAGTGGAAGAGCTTGATCTGTACTTCTCAGAATTTGGTCTTATCAGGTATCGCCTTATGGTAGAGGTAGAATATTTTATTGCATTGTGTGAGCTGCCACTTCCACAACTGACAGATTTTAAAAAAGAAAATTATACAGCTCTCCGGTCAATATATGATGACTTTAATATATCTGAAGCCGGAAAAATAAAAGATAAGGAAAAGGTTACCAACCACGACATCAAAGCTGTTGAGTATTATCTTAAAGAACGGTTTTTTCAGTCCGGATGGGGCAAGTGGAGTGAATTCATACATTTTGGCCTTACATCGCAGGATATTAATAACACTGCTGTTCCTCTGTCGATAAAAGATGCAATGATTAATGTATATTTCCCTTTGCTTTATGAGTTGAGAGAAAAACTGGCGGTCTTTGCTGATGATTGGAAAGATATACCCATGCTGGCCAGAACGCATGGTCAGCCTGCTTCTCCCACAAGACTTGGAAAAGAGGTGGAGGTGTTCATATCAAGGCTTGACGGTCAGTTGAAATATTTCGGACAGATACCGTATTCCGCCAAATTCGGAGGTGCAACTGGTAATCTAAATGCTCACAAAGTAGCATATCCTGATATCAACTGGACAGAGTTCGCAGATAATTTTGTAAATGATGAGCTGGGCCTTCAGAGGTCTTTTCCCACAACCCAGATCGAACATTATGATAACCTTGCTGCACTCTTCGATAACATGCGACGGATAAATACAGTTCTTTTGGATCTGGCCCGCGATATTTGGCTCTACATATCCATGGATTATTTCAGGCAGAAGATAAAGAAGGGAGAGATCGGATCTTCGGCGATGCCTCATAAAGTGAATCCAATAGATTTTGAGAATGCCGAGGGTAATCTGGGTTATGCCAATGCCGTATTTGAGCACCTGGCGTCGAAGCTGCCTGTTTCGAGGCTGCAGCGTGACCTGAGCGATTCGACTGTATCGAGAAATATTGGAGTCCCTGTTGGTCATTCAGTAATTGCATTCAATTCCCTTCTTAAGGGGCTCGATAAGCTCATTGTAAATGATGAAAAGATAAAAAATGACCTCGATAATAACTGGGTTGTGGTTGCTGAGGCAATTCAAACGATACTCAGAAGAGAAAACTATCCAAAGCCTTATGAAGCCCTTCTCGATCTTACCAGAACCAACAGGAAAATAACCGTGGAGGTCATAAATGATTTCATTGATAATCTGGAACTGGGGGAGGCTGTAAAGGATGAGTTACGAAAGATCACTCCCTATAATTATACCGGGTTTTAATTCAAAAAATTCCAGATGAAGAGTACACGGTTGTTGCTTAAATATTTTTTGCCTTACCGCTGGTCGGCTTTTAAAAGCATTTTGTATAATATCCTGAGCGGATTGTTTGCCCTGGGGTCCTATACCCTTGTGGCTCCGTTCCTTTCGATTTTGTTTGATAAGGTTGAAAAAGTGCCTGATCCGGGTAGTTTTAAACTTACCGCCAGTTACCTGGGGGCGTATTCAAAATTTTTGATTATGACCCTCATTGAGAAACACGGACAGGCAGGAGCTCTGATGACAGTTGTTTTTGTTGTTATAATAGCTAGCCTGTTCAAAAATGGTTTCATTTTTATGGCAAATAACAGTATGGCTTATATCAGGTCATGCACTGTAAGAGACCTTAGAAAAAAACTGTATTACAAGGTGCTCAGGCTTCCTCTTTCCTTTTTCACGGAAGCAAGAAAAGGTGATGTGATGACAAGGATATCCAACGATGTTCAGGAAGTGGAAATCTCGGTTATGTCTTCTCTCACAATGCTTTTCAGAGATCCTTTGTATATTATGATATTCGTTGGATATCTCTTCTTAGCCAGTTATAAGCTTACCCTTTTTGCTATGCTGTTGTTACCTATAAGCGGATGGCTTATAGGTCGTGCCAGCCGAACACTCCGATCATCTTCGCTACAGGGACAGCAAAACCTGGGACGTCTGCTTTCGGTTGTTGAAGAGACTCTGACAGGACTCAGAATAATTAAGGGATTCAATGCTGAAGACAAGATGAAACAGCAGTTCCGGGAAACAAATGAGAGATATGCAAAGATATTTAAAAGAGTCACCCGGAAAGCCTACCTGGCTTCTCCCATAAGCGAATTCCTGTCTACTATTGTGCTTATGGTTCTTATGTACGTGGGAGGGAACCTGGCTTTAAAAGGCTCGGATAGCATGTCACCGGAAAGACTTATTTCATTCCTTGTTGTTTTCTCCCAGATAATCCAGCCGGCAAAGAACATTACAACCGCATATTATAATATTCAGAAAGGCATGGGATCTATCGATCGTATCGACCATGTCCTTGATGCTGAAGAGAAAATTGTTGAAAAGGAAGGAGCTGTTGCAATACCTTCATTCAATGAATCGATAGAATTCAGGAATGTTTGGTTTGCATATAATAATGAGCCTGTTCTTAAGGATATAAACCTGAAGATAATGAAAGGTCAGACTGTTGCCGTTGTTGGTAAGTCAGGAGCAGGAAAGTCAACAATGGCCGATCTGCTTCCCCGTTTCATGGATTGCGATAAGGGAAGTATCTTAATTGACGGTGTTGATGTCAGGGACCTGAAGATAAAGGACCTAAGATACCTTATGGGCATAGTCAGTCAACAACCTATATTGTTCAATACTTCGTTCAGCGAGAATATTGCCTTTGGGGTTGATAAATATGACCCGGAAGATGTTGAGAGTGCTGCACGAATTGCCAACGCCCACGATTTTATAATGGAAACGGAACAGGGATATGATACAACTGTCGGAGAATCGGGTAACAAGCTTAGCGGAGGCCAGCGTCAGAGGATCAGCATAGCCAGGGCAATAATGGCAAATCCTCCTATTCTCATACTTGATGAGGCAACATCAGCTCTCGATACAGAATCTGAACGGCTGGTGCAGGACGCCATACTTAAACTGATGCAGAACAGGACATCACTTGTTATTGCTCATCGCCTGTCTACTATTCAGAATGCCGATCTTATCGTTGTTCTAGATGAAGGAAAAATAGTTGAGGCCGGCAACCATGCTGAACTGATGGAAATTGAAAATGGTCATTACAGCAAACTTCGTAGTTTCCAGGCAATATAGACGTTAGGTGGCAGGTGTCAGGTGGCAGGTGTCAGGTGGCAGGTTTCAGGTGTCAGGTGGCAGGTGGCAGGTGTAAGACGCAAGGCATAATGTTGTAATTCTCCTTAGGGGTGGGTTTCTAAAGATGCATGGCAAGACACCGATTGGAAATAGGCGTCAGTGGTGTTGAGCAGTGAGATAGCAAGAAATAAAATCTGTTAATTAATAAATAATGATACTTCATGCAAAAAGGAATTAAAACTTTAATCTTTCTGTTACTGTTTTTTAGTGTCTTTACAGCCCGGGCGCAGAAGTCAAAACATACATTTGAACTGGGCGATTCAACTTTCATGCTCGATGGTCAGCCATTCCAGATAATCAGTGGTGAAATGCACCCGGCAAGGATACCTGAACAATACTGGCGCCAGCGCATTGAAATGGCAAAAGCCATGGGATGCAATACAATTTCCGCCTATATTTTCTGGAATTACCAGGAACCTGAGGAAGGTGTTTACGATTTCAGTACAGACAATCATAATATTGCAGAGTTTTTCAATATAGTTAAGGATGAAGGCATGTGGCTGATCCTGAGACCAGGACCATACGTATGTGCTGAATGGGACCTGGGAGGCATTCCTTCCTACCTGCTTCGTTATCCGGATATCAAACTAAGATGTATGGATCAAAGGTATATGACTGCTGCAGAGAAATATATTGCCAGACTGTCAGAGGTAATCAAGCCATTTCTTGTTACAAAAGGAGGTCCGTTGCTGATGCTGCAGATAGAAAACGAATACGGGAGTTATGCAAATGACAGGAATTATCTTAAACGTTTAAAATATGTATGGGACAGTTGCGGGATTGATGTGCCGACATTTACAGGTGACGGGCCCACACCATATATGCTTGAAGCCGGTACACTTCCGGGAAGTGCTGTCGGACTCGATTCCGGTACCTCATGGGCAGATTTCTCTCTTGCCCGTAAAATGAACCCGGGGGTTCCGGTTTTTAGCAGTGAAACCTATCCCGGATGGCTGACGCACTGGGGCGAAAAATGGGCAAGACCTGGGACCGACGATCTTTTGAAAGAGGTGAAATTTTTAATGGACAATAAAAAATCTTTTAATCTTTATGTTGTTCATGGAGGAACCAATTTCGGATTTACGGCTGGAGCAAATTCGGGAGGCAAAGGTTATGAGCCTGATATCACAAGTTATGATTATGATGCACCAATAACGGAACAGGGAAGACCAACAGAAAAGTACAGGCTGTTGCGGGAACTTATAGGGTCATATCTTCCGAAAGGGGAGAAGCTGCCTGCAATACCTGAGGAAATAAGAACTATAAGCACATCACCAATTGAGCTACAGGTTCTTACATCTGTGTGGGATAACCTGCCCGGTCCTGTCGGATCTGTCCAGCCGAAACCTATGGAAGCTTACGGACAAGACCATGGGTTCATCCTTTACAAAACGAAACTGGTTGGGAGAAAAAGTGGTAAACTGACTGTCACTGAACTTCACGACTATGCAACTGTATTTCTCAATGACAGGTATATTGGAACACTTGACAGGAGGGAAGGTATTAATACAATAGATATTCCTGAAACTGATGTAAAGTATCCTGTGCTTGAAATTTTTGTGGAAGCAATGGGGCGAATTAACTATGGGCAGTATATAATTGACAGGAAGGGTATTACAGACAGGGTTACCCTGAATGGAATGACCCTTATGAACTGGGATGTTTACAATATCCCGATGGATAAGAAATTTATTTACGACC
>JBJKPQ010000049.1:0-20292 GCA_046706305.1 Bacteroidales bacterium | reverse complement strand
GGTAACCTGATCCAATTGCAATACCGAGTGCAAGGGTCCGCTCCTCAGCTCTTCCCGTTGAATCCTGGAAAACACTGTAGCTTGAGTTAATCCCTGCTCCGGCAAGGAAATTCCTTCTTACACTTGTCCCGGATCCTTTCGGAGCTACAAGAATGACATCAATATCTTCGGACGGTACAACGCCGGTATGTTCTTTGTAGGTTATCGAAAAACCATGAGAGAAATAAAGAGCATCACCTTTTTTAAGACAGGGCTTAATTTTTGGCCAGAGGATCCTCTGTGCTGCATCTGAAACAAGATACTGTATTATTGTACCTTTCTCTGCTGCCTCTTCTACCGGAAAAAGTGTTTCACCGGGTACGAATCCGTCAGCAACTGCTTTATCCCAGTCGGCTTTAAACTCGGGAGCCTGACCGATTATGACATTTATGCCGTTATCCTTCATGTTAAGTGCCTGGGCCGGCCCTTGTACACCATAACCTATAACAGCAATTACTTCATTCTTTAAAACTTCGCGGGCTTTGGAAAGTGGAAATTCTTCCCTTGTTACTACGTTCTCAGTTACGCCGCCAAAATCGATTTGTGCCATGATCTTAAATATTAAATATATGATTACTAATTCATTACTTCGAGTGAGCCTGTTTTCAGCCTGTTGGCTTCATCCATATCTTTAAGGTAGGCATTAAGCTCCTTAACCTGCTTGGTTATTGCAACACGTCCCGACCTTACAAATTGCAGAACGCCATAAGGCTCAAGCCTGTTAAGCATTTCAGTTATTTCATTCTTGTGGCCTGTTTTTTCAAGAACGATATACTCAGGTGATACCTCAAGTATACGGGCATGGTGTGTACGGACCACATGGTCGATAAAATTACCCGACATGAGCCCTTTTGTCGGTACCTTGAAGAGAGCTATTTCCTGGTAAATTATCTGGTCGCAGGTATGTACGAATACCTTGAGGACATCAACAAGCTTTTCCATCTGTCTTGCAACCTTCTGAATCATTTCGCTGCTGGTTCTGACTACTATGGTAAGAAGCTGAACCCCCTTTACAGCGGATTCGGATGCCGTTATACTGTCAATGTTTATTTGCCTGCGGGTAAGGATAATTGTGATCTGACCAAGTATGCCTATATGATCCTCGGTAAATAAAGATATTGTAAATTCCTGTTTCATTTTATTATAGTTTTTTCTTTTTGTTTTTACTGATACGTTTTCACGTGTTTGTCATTTTTCTGATTATCAGTAAGTAAGTCTTATTTCTGATACAGAGGAACCGGGCTCAACCATCGGAAAGACATTTCCTTCTTTCTCCACGGCAATATTGAGCAGGTACGGGCCATCATAAGCCAGCATCTCCTCCAGGGCTTCTTTCAGATCCTTTCTTTCCGTTACTTTCCTCGACGGAATCCCGAAAGCTTTTGCAATCATTCCAAAATCGGGATTTACAAGTTCCGTGGAGGCATATCTTTTTTCATTGAACATGTCCTGCCACTGTCGCACCATCCCGAGGTAATTATTGTTAAGAATTATGATTTTAACATGTATATCATAATGGAGAATTGTACCAAGTTCCTGCAATGTCATCTGGAAACCTCCATCGCCTGTAAAGGTGATAACATCTTTATCGGGTCTTCCCACCTTGGCTCCAATACCGGCAGGTAATCCGAATCCCATTGTCCCCATGCCTCCTGAAGTAACAAGGCTGTTGGGTGTTGAGAACTTATAATACCGTGCCGCATACATCTGGTTCTGGCCAACATCTGTAACAATAACTGCCTTGCCTCCAGTCAGGTCAGAAACTGCCCTCACAACTTCACCCATTCTTAATTCACCTGTTTCCGGTTTTGTCTCAGGTTTGATTACCATATCGTATTCAGTCTTGTCATGTATTCTGAATTCACGTATCCACTTTTCATTTGAGTTCTCATTTACAAGAGGCAGAATTTTTTTAAGGACCTCTTTAGCATCGTTGTGTATCTCAATATCGACCGGCACGTTCTTGTTAATCTCAGCCTCATCTATCTCGATGTGGATAATAGATGCCTTTTTCGCGTATTTTCTGAGGTTACCCGTCACACGATCGTCGAAGCGCATTCCTATGGCTATGATCAGGTCAGCTTCATTTGTAAGTACATTGGGAGCATAATTCCCGTGCATTCCGAGCATCCCGGCGAAGAGCCTGTGGTCTGAAGGGAAAGCCGAAAGACCCAGTAGTGTAAGGGCAACAGGGATACCTGTTTTTTCGGCAAATGCCCTGAGCTCGTTTTCAGCACCAGAAAGAAGTATTCCGTGCCCGGCAAGGATAAGCGGCCTTTCGGAATGGTTGATCATAATAGCAGCCGATTCAATTTCCTTTTCATGTAAGGGGATGTTCGGGTTATAGCTTCTTATGTAATCGCATTTTTTATACTTGAAATCGAGTTTTGCCACCTGGGCATCCTTGGTAATATCTATGAGAACCGGTCCCGGCCGGCCTGTTTTTGCTATATAGAAGGCTTTTGCTATAGTCTCCGGTATTTCTTCGGCCTTTTTTACCTGGCAGTTCCATTTGGTAACAGGCATTGAAATGCCTATGATATCTGTTTCCTGGAAGGCATCCGTACCTATAAGATTTGAAACAACCTGGGCGGTTATGAATACCATCGGAACCGAATCGAGGAAAGCATTTGCAATACCTGTTATCAGGTTTGTGGCACCCGGACCTGATGTTGCGAAGCATATTCCCGGTTTACCCGTTACCATGGCATATGCCTGGGCAGCATGTGCAGCTCCCTGTTCATGCCGTGTGAGAAAATGTTTAAGCTTATCCTCATAATCCATAAGCTTGTCATACACAGGCATAATTGCACCTCCGGGATATCCGAATATTGTATCAACTTCCTCTTCGACAAGACATTTCAAAAGGGCTTCTGCCCCCGTGATATGTTCATACCCATTGTAATTAGCAGTTGCAACTTCTGTTTCTTTTTCAGTCTTCATACCATTTATTGTCTAGTTGTCAAAATGTTGTTTTTATTATTAAGTGATGCCAGCCATACCTGTTATAAAAGTCTGACGGCTCCAAGGTCGGCCGAACTGACATTCTGTGCATATGCCCTGAGAGCTACGGAAATCTCCCTCTGTCTCTTCAAAGGCTTGTATGCTTTTTCTCCTCTTGCTTCTTCCTCTTCCCTTCTTTTATTTAATTCATCGGCCGACAGCCTGACATTAATCTTTCTTCCCGGTACATCTATTTCAATAATATCTCCGTTCCTGAGCAAGGCTATCTCTCCTCCGGCAGCTGCTTCAGGCGACACGTGACCTATTGAAAGGCCTGATGTTCCTCCTGAGAATCTGCCATCGGTGATGAGGGCACATTTTTTATCGAGAGCCCTCGATTTGAGGTATGATGTTGGATACAGCATCTCCTGCATGCCCGGACCACCTTTGGGGCCTTCATACCTTATAATAACTACGTCTCCTTCTTTCACCTCACCGTTAAGTATACCATCCGACGCTTCATCCTGCGACTCGAATATCCTGGCGGTACCTGTGAATTCAAATACTGAAGGGTCTATGCCTGCCGTCTTTACAATGCATCCTTTAGAGGCAATGTTTCCAAATAAAACAGCCAGGCCCCCGTCTTTGTTGTAAGGATGTTCCATGGATCTTACACAACCCGATGCCCTGTCGGTATCAAGTTCCCTGTACATGGTGTCCTGCGAGCCCATTTTAACAGACCTGATCATTGAGGGAGCGCTGCTGTAGGTCTTGTATGCCTCATCTATTGCAGTGCCTCCAGCGATATCCCAGTCTGCTATGGCATCGCCAAGGGTGGGATAGTCAATACGTTTGACGGTGCTGTCGATAAGATTACCTCTACGGAGCTCACCCATAATTCCCAGTATGCCACCAGCCCTGTTGACGTCCTGGACATGATAATGTGAACTCGGGGCCACTTTACATATGTTAGGTACCTTTCTTGATAAATCGTCAATATCCTTCATGGTGAAATCAACACCTGCTTCCCTGGCTATTGCCAGGAGATGAAGAACTGTGTTGGTAGAACCACCCATTGCTATGTCGAGCGACATCGAATTCATGAACGCGGCTTTTGTGGCTATAGACCGTGGCAATACAGAATCGTCTCCTTCATCATAATATCTCCTTGTAAGATCAACAATAAGGTCTGCAGCCTTTTCAAAAAGCTTTACCCTGTTTGTATGTGTTGCTACTACAGTACCGTTACCCGGCAGTGAGAGCCCCAGGGCTTCTGTAAGACAGTTCATCGAATTGGCAGTGAACATCCCTGAACAGGATCCGCATGTAGGACATGCCGACTTTTCAATGTTAAACAGATCATTGTCGCTTACATTATTATCGGCAGCAGCCACCATGGCGTCAATGAGATCGAGATATTTGTTGTTCAGCTTCCCTGCTTCCATGGGTCCTCCTGATACAAAGACAACGGGTATGTTGATCCTCATTGCTGCCATCATCATGCCGGGAGTTATCTTGTCGCAGTTACTGATACAAACCATAGCGTCAGCCAGGTGTGCATTTACCACATATTCAACACTGTCAGCTATAAGTTCCCGTGAAGGGAGTGAGTAAAGCATGCCTGCATGCCCCATGGCTATCCCGTCATCGATCGCAATTGTATTGAATTCGGCGGCAAAATAACCTCTCTTTTCAATCTCTTTCTTTACCAGCTGCCCTACCTCATGCAGGTGGACATGGCCCGGGACAAACTGCGAAAATGAGTTTACTACCGCTATTACAGGCTTGTCCATCTGGGAGTCTGTCATGCCATTTGCACGCCACAGACTTCTGGCTCCTGCCATGTTGCGTCCCGTCTTTGTTTTTGAACTTCTTAACTGGTTTCTCATCTTATAAAAATATATTACAAAAAAAGCTCTCCGGCGGACCGGAAAGCTTCTGTATATTTATAGTATTACATATTATTCCCGGTCAAACGCACTTGCCAATAATGAGGATGAGGACAATAATATGTATTAAAGATATTCTCATTTTTTTGTTATAAAATGACCGACAAATGTACCTATTTTTTTAATATATCAAAGAAAAAGTGCTTTTTTTCTACTTTTTAAATACTTAATAATATGACGGCACCCCTGTGATGGTTGGTATTTTATTGTATTACAGTGCTTTGTATGGATATGAATCAGAAATATTAAAAGTGGTTCAAAAATTAATTTTATAAAATATTACCTCCGTCCCGGCCTTCTCCCAATAAATGTTATTTCAGGCAACAGATAGGTAAGACGCTGTTAAAGAATTCAGAACAGTTAATTATCAGGTAAATAATTCTGATTTTTATCTTTTAAGGCTCGTACTGTCATATGGTTTGTTAATCCTGTCAGTTGTAAGTATTTCAAACCTGCCTTCCAGTCTTATGTCTTCCGACGAGCTGCCGGCCATAACTCTGAACCATCCGGGTTCAACGATCCATTTCATATCTCTGTCGAGCATTTCCAGGTCATCGGGCGTCAGTGTAAAATGCACAGTTTTTGTCTCACCCGGGTTAAGAGTTATCCTTTCAAATCCTCGGAGCTCTTTTACAAAGCTAATTACAGAGCTGACTTCATCGTTCAGGTACAACTGGACGACTTCATCCCCTTTTCTTGTCCCTGTATTCTTTACATCAACCGATACAGTTATATTGCCGGAAGCAAGTTGTTTCTCTGGTGTTATCCTAAGGTTTGTATAATCGAAAGTGGTGAAGCTGAGTCCGTAACCAAACGGGTAAAGCACTCCGTTGACAGTGGTGGAGGCTTCTGCATGGGCAGCGGGTTTGAAAGGGAAACACATAGGTATCTGACCCACTGACTTGGGGAATGTGACCGGCAGTCGTCCGCCGGGATTATAGTCGCCGAACACTATATCGGCAACTGCCTCGCCTCCGTATTTGCCTGGGAACCATGCTTCTATAATAGATTTGCATTCCCTGTCTGCTTTGTTAATTGTGATAGCTCTTCCGTTCATAAGCACAAGTATTACGGGTTTTCCGGTCTCACATATTTTATCAAGAAGGTATTGCTGGTGGCCAGCAAGATTAAGATCCGTTCTTGATTTTGATTCTCCAACAATGCTGTTGTCCTCACCAAGAACCATGACAACCACATCCGATTTCATTGCCTTGGCCACTGCATCGTTTATGCCTGCCATCTCTTTTTCATCGGGTACAGATGGAATGATCTCACTTTCTGGCCAGTTTTCATCCCTTATATCACATCCTTTTGAATACAATATATTAATGCTGTCTCCCAGTTTGGACCTGAATGCTTCAAGCAATGATTTATATTTAATGTCCTTGGGACCATATCGTGATAATGATAGTTGTTTGTTGTCTGCATCCGGCCCTGCAATAAGGATGGTCTTGATATCTGCTTTTTTTAGAGGCAGGAAATTATTTTCGTTTTTAAGCAATACTATAGATTCGTAGGAAGCCCTGCGGGAAACTTTGTCAAATTCGGGGTTGGCGAATATCCTGTCCGATTCATCCGGATTATCGATATATGGTTTATCAAAGAGCCCCAGCCAGAATTTAACCCAGAGGACATCTCTGACTCTGCTGTTGAGCAATTCCATCGAAACAGATCCTTCCTTAACAAGTTCGCGTAACGGTGTAATATAAGATTCAGGGCTTCTGAAGGTTGTTCTGACGTTCAGACCTGCCTCCAGTGCCTGCCTTACTGCATCCTTGTAATCGGGAGCCACATGATGTTTTGACCAAAGAAATTCGAGGGCTTCGCTGTCTGACACAACATATCCTTTGAATCCCCATTTCTGCCTGAGAAGGTCGGTAAGAAACCATTTTGATCCGGCTACGGGGACACCGTCATAGTCATTATAAGATGCCATGGTCCCGTGTGCATGTCCTTTTGTAAAAGCTACCCTGAAAGGCTGAAGGAGCAGAGTATGCATCTCCCGCGGGGCTATCTGGGGATCGGTTCTTGTATTGCCATCCCTGCCTCCGATTGGGATACTGTAGGCTGCAAAATGCTTGGGGGTGGAGATCACTGTATGGTCTCTCTGTATTGCCTGAACCTGGCAAAGGCCAAGCTGTGAGACAAGGTAGGGATCTTCACCGTAACTCTCAACCACTCGTCCCCACCTTGGATCGCGTGACACATCAAGGATGGGGGAATAGACATTGGTAAAGCCGGCTGCCTTTGTTTCTACGGATGTTATATATCCTATCTTCGATACAAGATCCCTGTCCCATGAAGAGCCCACACCCACCTGGGCAGGGAAAAGTGCTGCTCCCGGGAAACAGGCACCATAAATACCCTCATTTGTGAAGTCGACCGGAATACCAAGCCTTGTTTCCTCAATAAACCACTTCTGAACTTCATTTATAGCTTTTGCATGGAGCCCCGGCGGCGATGACATTGCCGGCGACCTGTAGCCATTAAGATGCTCGTCGATGTTTGCTACTCCGTCTTTCCACACCCTGTCTTTCCATTCCGGAACAGGCAGTGAATCCTGCAGGACTTTGGGATAACCATACAGGGTAACAAGCTGGCATGTCTTTTCATCAACATTCATACGACCAAGCAGATCATCGACCCTTGTGTCAATATCAAGAGAAGGATTCTCATAAGGATCCATCTTCCCGTTTTTATTGAAATCTATCCAGCCCTTTTTATATATCTTATTACCGGAATACGGGTTGTACTTCTTTTTCCCCTGTGCACTGGTACGCTCCGGCAATAACATCACTAAAAAAAGAGATGCAAGAAGTGTAGTGGTAAATGTCTTCATCATAAATGGTTTGATAAGTATGTTATTAAAGCGTTTATCAGTACCGATCGAACTTTACCCGTGAGGAAGGGTTTCTTATCCCGGTCTCAGTGGATTAGCGTTCTGAGCTTAGAGCTCTTCTTTCAAAAGTATACATTTCTTTCTTCCCTTCAAAACCAAGTGATATGTAAGATTAAAATGCTGTTTTATTCAGAAGGTGGTAATAATTTAGTATCTTGGTAGTAGTTAAATCAATTTTCATAATGTAATGAAGATTAGGGCATTATTCTTGTCAGGTCTGCTGGTTTTTTCATTTGTTACCCTCAGCGGACAAAAAGCATCAGAAGAAATTCAAAGAAACGGGAGAACAGAAAAAGCTGTAAACGCACACTGGACATTTAATTATTTCCCCGGTGAATCTTCCGGACAGGGTTATGAGCAGGTTAGTTTTGACGATTCGGGATGGCCACTGGTCAGCATACCTCATACATGGAATACATATGAAACCACAGGTATCCTTCATCCCTTTATTACCGGTTCGTCAGAGAAGGATAATCCTTACTGGTGGGTTGGTTGGGGATGGTACAGGAAGCACTTCTCAATTAAAGGGGAGTTGTCAGATAAAGAAATTTTTATACGGTTTGATGGTGTTCAGAAATATTGCAGGGTATGGATCAACGGGAAATTACTGGGAGATCATAAAGGGGGGTACGGCCTGTTCGACTTCGACCTGACAGATTATATCAAACCGGGCGAGGATAATGTTCTCGCGGTGGCAGTACAGAATGTTCAGGATGACAAGAACAGTATACCTCCAATGGTACCCGGCAGTTTTGATGTATATGGAGGTATTTTCCGTGATGTAAGTATTATAATCAGGAGCAAATTGTATATTCCGGAACAAGGCTCGGCTGAACATGAGGGTGGAACATTCATAACTACACCAGGTCTCTCAGAAAAAGAAGGCCAGGTGCGGATAAGAACATGGGTTAAGAATGATTACACTAATGCCAGGAAATGTTTCCTGCAGACATCTGTAATTGATGCTGAAGGTAAAACGGTACAGGTCTTAAAATCTGATGCAGATATTCAACCTGGTGAGATCCGCGAGTTTGATCAGTTGTCCAAAACGATTAAAAGGCCCCGTTTGTGGTCTCCTGCTGATCCGTATTTGTATTCTGTGCTGTCTGAAGTAATAAGCGATAAGACAGTTGTTGACAGTTTTACATCAACCTTTGGTTTCCGGTGGTTTAGCTGGGATTACAGCGACAACAGTCTCGTGCTGAACGGACACAGGACCAGGCTGAAGGGAGGAGGGCTTGTTGAAGAATATCCATGGATAGGAGGGGCAGTTCCCGGCTCGATTTCAGTAAATGACATCATGGATATGAAAAACAACCTTGATTATAATTTCCTGAGAACAGCATATTATCCTGAGAATAAAATTGTATATGATATGGCCGACCGGAAAGGTCTTATTGTGGCTGAAGAATCACCCAATATTAATAACCAGGATTTCAGTCCAGCGGCTCAGGAGCAGCAAATCAGGGAAATGATCAGGCGCGACCGTAACCATCCGTCTGTTCTGTTCTGGAGCACGGGAAATGAAACTGATCATCCTGCAACGACACAGATGGTTGAGAATGAGGATACAACAAGGATTATTGCTGCAATGAAGACATCCGGAGCTAAAACCGGTCATACTGCTGTCGTGACGGAGAAAAACTTCTCATTTGGAGGAATACAGGCACAATCAGCAAGAGGGTGGTACAGTACTGATTCCGCAAAAAAGGCAGCAGTTGACTTGGAACGGTGTGTTACTGAAGATATGCAGGTAACGGAACTGGCTGAAAATGACAAATCAGAAAATGGAAATGTCAGTTCTGGAATTTACCAGGATCATGGTACGGGCCGCATATTCCAGGACGTACCATTGAGATATACTGATATGTCAGGTATTGTCGATATGTACAGGATACCAAAATATTCATATTTTTTCCGGAAGGCACTTTTCTCCGGGGACCCCGTGGTTTTCATTGAGCCTGATCATTGGATACCGTCAAAAACAGGGCATAAAACCGCTATAAACGTTATTACAAACTGCGACAGGCTTGAATTAAAGGTAAATGGCCAGAGCAAGGGTACTCAATCGCCCGCAGGGCCGGGTAATAAGATTATTACATTTAAAGATATAACTGTTGAAAATGCTCCTCTTACTGTTATCGGTACAAAAAATGGTAAGGAAATAAGCTGTACAGTTAATATGAGCGGAGAAGCCGCTCGTCTTGAGCTGACATCATCTGATGATTCAATTGCTGCAAGTTTGGCATCTGTCGCTGTTATCACGGCCGATATTGTGGATGCCGGCGGGAACAAAGTATTCGGTGCTTCAAATGCAGTTAAATGGTCAGTATCAGGACCGGCTACCCTGGTTGGCCCCTCCTTTTATGAATCAGAATCGGGAAAGCATGATATGGAGGAGGGTACCGGTTACACGGAAATGCCGGTATCGAATGTTATACGATCAACCGGGAAACCCGGCAATATATGCGTTACCGTGTTTTCCAGTGGTCTGGCATCTGATTCTGTTATCATTAAGGCCAGGAATGTCATTATCGACAATAGCATAATTAATGAACCCGTGCCTGATCCGCTCGGAAGGAACAGGGTAACAAGACCCGGCATAATATACGACAGGGTCAGGGAACAGAAACGGGATATAAAGTATACTACAGGCGATTTTGCATTTGAAAGGTCAGCACCGGCGGATTACAAAAAAAGGATAACAGACTTCATTATAAAAAACAATCCCGGAGTTGATTCAGCATCTGTTGAATTCAGATCGCTTATTAAAATCCTTGGGAGGCAGTTGCGTTACAATAATGGTATAATGACAGCTAAAGATTATAATTACAATGTTGGACATTATAATAAGTGCCGTATTATTCTGGGCTATATTAAAAGTACCAAACTGCCCGGTCTTTTTAAGGAAGGTCTCAGGAGTTACTATGCTAATGCCATAATAATACGGGGAATAGAGAAGGATGCTGAAGATGAAATGAACTGGATGAACTGGATACCCTCAGGAGGTACCGTGGTATATTCTGCAACCATGGGCATGACCGGCCTGCCGGCAAATGCCAGGACATCTGAAAGCACCGACCTTTCTGACCTTATAGATCTTGTATACCCTGTTTACAGCAAATTCTCGGATGAGGCAAAAGCAAGGGCTCTTTCTTTTATAAGCAGGATGAATCCGTGGGTCAGGCAGGTATTAAATGAAAACAGCAACTCCGGAGAGGATGGAAGAAATCCAGGGTATTCATACAAGGTGGAACAAGGAATGCCAATACTGATACCGGAACTAAAATTCATATCGGAATAGGGCAGGCAGCTGTCGGGGAAAATACTTTGCCGCATTGCCCGGTGGCTCATTACCAGACTATTCTGATGCCAGCCTGGTTATTATAGCTAATGAGACTGATCTCAGCCCTTCTCTTATTATTAAATTTTGCTCCGGCCCCTGAATCATTCATTAACTTCCTGTGATGATTTACTACCTGTTTTCCGCAAAAATAACCGAGTACCGCCCCTGCAAAGACATCTGATAACCAGTGCCTGTGCTCGGTCAGCCTCGATACTCCTACAAGGGTTGCTGCTGAATAGCTTAAAACAGGGACTGCTTTTATATCACTGTACTGCATGGCAAATACCGTGGCAATGGAAAATGCTGTTGCCGTATGACCCGACGGGAAAGATTCAAAAGCGGCACCCGGTATTTCCTTTGCCAGATCATTCCTGTACTGTGCAAAAGGGCCATACCAGTGGCCTGCAACGGAATTACCAGTGATGTCGTACCTGAAAGGCCTTTGCCTTCCGCTAAGGATTTTTATCATCTGTACCCATAATCCTGAGGTAATGACAGCCTGGCCGGCCAGGAGGCTGGTCTCAACCCCTTTTTTGTTTTTGAACACCGCGCTAAGCGTGCCAAAGGCAATCACAGTTCCATAACCTGCCCGGCTGCCGAAGCTCGTTATCACAGGCGAGCTTTTTCTTATCCATGTGTGCTCACTCTTTAGTACTTTGGTTGTGTTGTCGGTCAGGCCGTCAGTACTAACCAGGCCGGCTGTCAGGACAGCAAGAGATCCAGTAATGATCCAGTCTTTTTTACTGAAATGAAACGGTGCAGTTGCCTGGGCTGCAGTATTATGCAGAAGTGAAGGGAAGAATCCTTTTTGTGATCGGAAGGAAAACAGGCTGTCCTCTCTGAAGATATTTGTTCTTCGTCTCAGCCCGGCTGTATCCGCCCCTGCAGGTGAACCATTAATGCAACAGGAAATGGAATCGGCCTTATCTGGGTACACAGGCAGTGCTTTAATTCGCTGCGTTATACAGAAAAACGACAGCAAAAGAAGTATTGCCTTACCACTAACATTATGTTTCAGTATTGTAATATTCACTTCATTTTATTACAGGTATCCGGTATGAAAGAAATGCTCACCAGACTATACCTTGTTAATAGAAGAATACTTTGTTTATCACTTAAAATACAAATATGCGATTCATATTTGAATAGATATTGTTTTTATAATGATACTTATAATTTTTAATCAAATAAGCACTATACGGTCATCTGTTAAAAGTAATACGGTCATTCTTTTGGATGAATTGAAATAATTCTTATTTTTACCTCTACGGCTTGTGTTGGGGGGTAGCCTGATAATTAAGTTAATAAGAACACTCTTAAAATCATAATAACGTAATTTAAACCTGATCAAAAATGAAAAAAAGAAGTATTATTTCAATTGTCCTGTTGTTCACTGTTGCTGCATTTATGTCAACGACATTCTATTCCTGCAAGCCCTCAGGCAAGTACATTGGTTTACAGCTCTATTCAATTCGTGATTCCATAATGAGAGACGTCCCGGGTGCAATAGCCAAGGTTGCTAAAATGGGATACAAGTTTGTTGAACCCGCAGGTTATGGCAACGGGAAATTTTATGGCATGTCACCGGCTGATTTTAAGGCAGTACTTGACAAGAACAATCTTCCGATGATTAGTTCACATACAGGCCAGGCACTTCCCGATTCGGCACATTGGGATGAAACTATGGCATGGTGGGATACATGTATTGATGCCCATGCACAGGTTGGCACTAAATATATAGTACAGCCGTTTATGGGGTCTGAAGCGTACAGGAGTCTTGATACCCTGAAGATGTATTGTGATTATTTTAATGCAATCGGGGAGAAATGTGCTGCCAAAGGTATTCGTTTCGGTTATCACAATCATAATATGGAGTTCTCTACCAAGCTGGATGGCCAGACTGTTTATGATTTTATGCTTCAAAACACCGATCCTTCAAAAGTGATCTTTGAAATGGATCTTTACTGGACAGTAATGGGTGGAGCTAATCCTCTCGATTATTTTGATAAGTATCCGGGCCGTTTCGAACTATGGCATATAAAAGACAAATATGAAGTTGGCGGACAGGGAACTATGATGGACTGGGAGAAAATTTGGTCAGGTGCTCAGAAATCAGGTATGAAGTATGGCATTGTTGAAGTTGAAGAATATAACTTCGATGAGTTTACAAGTTGCCAAAAGAGCCTTGAGTTCCTCAATAATGCCTCTTATGTTGTGATGCCTGCACATTAGTAATTAATATCATAATGGTATTCTTATTATAAGGAGGGTGTCTCAAAAGTTGGAAATCATATGCCTTTGTGGTTTTATGGTTTAACTGACTCAGGAGACACCCTCTTTCTTTATTATCATAACTATGTAATCCTGATTAGTAAATCCGCATGATTAAGAAATTTATAATTCCGATACTTTTTCTTCTTGTAATATCAGGCTGCAGGAAAGGTTATTATACATATGACGACTTTTCCTCAGTACCGAAGATTGATGCGCATGTTCACATAAACAATGACAGGGGTTATTTTGAAAACCAGGCTGCGAAAGATAATTTCAGGCTTATTACCCTGAATGTTGACCATTCCGATTCATCTGCTGTTGAGCAGCAATTGGCATGGGCACTTCTATCGGCCGGAAAACATCCGGGGTGGGTATATTATGGTGCCACTTTCCGGTTTGATACTTCAGGATGGGGAACGCCGGACTGGAGTAAAAAAATCATTTCCGGTCTACAGAAGTCCTTATCAGGCGGAGCAATCACTGTAAAAATCTGGAAGAATATCGGCATGACCGAAAGAGACAGGCAGGGCAGATTCATAATGGCAGATGATCCGGGCCTTGAGCCTGTTTTTGAATTCATAAAAAGCAGGGGCCTCCCGGTAACCGGTCACCTGGGCGAACCACGCAACTGCTGGCTTCCTCTGGATAAGATGACAGTTAGTGGCGACAGTAGTTATTTTGCAGAGAATCCGCAGTATCATATGTACCTCCATCCTGAATATCCATCCTATGAGGACCAGGTTAATGCACGCGATAATTTGCTCAAAAATAATCCGGATCTTGTCTTTATTGCCTGTCACCTGGGAAGCCTTGAATGGAATGTAGATTCGCTTGCCGATCGTCTCGACAGGTTCCCGGATATGGCTGTTGATATGGCTGCAAGAGTATGTCACCTTCAGTACCAGTCGGCAGAAGACAGGGAACGTGTACGCAACTTTTGTATCAAATACCAGGACAGGCTGCTTTACGGAACTGATCTTAGTGCCGGGGAAAATGGCGATTCTCTTTCGCAATCAGCTTATTATCATCAAACATGGCTCGATGACTGGAAATATTTCACTACGGATGAGGTAATGACAACAAAAGCATTCAGGGGAGAGTTCACGGGGCTTAAGCTGCCTAAAGAGGTAGTGGATAAGATTTACTACAGGAATGCCATGAATTGGTATAAAATTCCGGAATAGTTGAACCTGTGTCGCGCGCGGTTATCGAAGACCGGATATGAAAACACCGGATTCAGGATCCTCCCCTGAGCCGCCGCAATTCATTAAAATGATCCATCGACATCTTTTCCCGGGCTTCACGGGAGGTTTTACGGTATGCTTCAAATTCTTCCTTTAGTTCCTCCAGATCCTTCTTTGTTTTTTTTGTTGACTGAAGGGTACCCCTGAATACCAGGAAGCCAACTGACAAAAGTACAAGCAAACCGCCTATTATAGTCCACATGATGCTGTTGTAAACCACTTTGTTGACTACCATTCCCAGTATACTTATGCTGTTTTTCGTGGTTGTCATCTCATACAGCACTACTTTTGTAGAGTCAAGTGTCTGCTCGAGCGAGTCAATCTTTTTGTTCAGGGCATTTACAGAATTATTAAGTGAAGCAATTGTCTTCCTGTCAAAAGCAACGGAGTCATTTACATTTTGCTTCAACCTCTGGAACATGTCCTCCCTGATGGCCCTGTAGTTCTCATAGATCCTCGTGCGGTTCTCAAGATAGTTCAGCTGGTCCCTGAGGTTATTTTTGATAAGATCCTCCGGCAATGATGACTGGCCGTATACTAAAGGGTAAGCTATTGCTGCCAGGAAAAATGTAAAAAGAATTTTTTTAAGCGATATTTGCATGGTTATATCATAGTTAGATTAGACTAAAACAGACTCTTAATTTAATAAACGATTCAACCGGTTTTATATTATATATCGAAAAAGAGTAAATTTAACCTGTCAACATCATTTAGCTCTACCATATAATTATAAACAATCAAAATAGGTAAATGAATATCCGTTTAATTAAAATTTTTATGTTTTTTTTCATTACCATGTCGTTTTTGTCATGCAATAACCAGGGTAATGAACATGTTGCAAAAATTGACTTTATTAATGATCCTGCAGTAAACCGCCTTGATGTTAAGGTTGACGGCAGGCTGTTCACTTCTTTCTGCTGGCCGGAAGGCATCTTCAAACCAATCCTGTACCCTGTCCTTACACTACAGGGGGATACCATAACAAGGGGCTTTCCTCTTAATCCCGCACCCGGTGACCATACCGATCACCCTCATCAGGTCGGGGTGTGGCTGGATTATGGTAATGTTAACGGGGTGGATTTCTGGACCAATGGCAGAAGTGGTGATACAGGAACCGAAGGCGGCATTATAAAGCATGTCAGGATCGAACGTTTGTCAAGCAAAAACGGGAAAGCTTATTTCGTTTCGGCAGAGAAATGGCTCGGACCCGGTGGTTACAGGATCCTGGACGAACACTCGGAATATCATTTTTCAGCCAGGGGGCAGGTTCGTATAATAGACAGGATCACTACTCTTACCACGGGTGACACCGCTGCTGTTTTCAAGGATACAAAGGAGGGATTCTTTGCAATCAGGTTGGCCAGGCAACTGGAAATGCCTGCCGGCAGTAACGACACTTCAGATATAGCGGCTACAGATACCCGGGCAGCCCAGGTGACGCCTGTAGTGAACGGTACGGGAAATTATGTCAGCAGCGAAGGTCTTAGTGGCGAAAGTGTGTGGGGTACACGTGCAAGGTGGGTAAGCCTTACAGGTATAATTAATAATGAACCAGTGTCTGTGGTGATATGCGATCATCCTAAGAACCCGGGTTACCCTGCATACTGGATGACAAGGGCTTATGGCCTTTTTGCTGCTAACCCGCTTGGGCGGAGTGATTTCACCGGAGGCGCGGAAAATTTCAATTTTACAATTAAACCAAATAAATCGGCAAAATTCAGGTACAGGATGATTATCAGTTCCGGCACCTTTCTGACACCGGTAGAGATCAACAGGTTTGCTGACGATTTCAGGAAGGATTATAAGTGAAAATATCTTTTGTAGCGTAATGTTTATGACTGAGCGTACTGTAATGTTTTTTATGATATTTAACCTCAGACAATTAGGAAATTGTCTGTACATGAGAATATGATTGTGTAAATAATTATATCAAGAATACAAGTCATGATAACTTTCTCTGCTTCTGTAGTTTTCCTGTTGCTTGGCTATTTCATTTATTCGCGGTTTGTTGAACGTATTGAAGGCATTGATCCTGATCGTCCTACACCGGCATTCAGGATGAATGACGGTGTAGATTATGTACCAATGCCATGGTGGAAGGTATTCCTTATCCAGTTTCTTAATATTGCCGGGCTGGGACCTATTTTCGGAGCTATAGCCGGGGCTATGTGGGGCCCGGTGGCTTTTTTATGGATAGTGCTTGGTTCCGTTTTTGCCGGTGCTGTTCATGACTATTTTTCAGGAATGTTGTCAATAAGACATAACGGTCTTAGTATTACCGAGATAGTAGGAATTTATCTTGGTAATGGAGCCAAACAGTTTATGAGGGGATTTACAGTACTTCTTATGGTGATTGTCGGTGCTGTATTTATTATGGGACCCGCTAAGATACTTGCCGGTATGACTCCCGGTTTTAACTCTATGACTTTTTGGGTATGGGTTGTTTTCGGATACTATATACTGGCCACCATGTTGCCTATTGATAAGATTATTGGAAGGTTTTACCCGGTTTTCGGATTTGCCCTGTTTTTTATGGCTGTCGGACTCATTGTCGCCTTAATAGCAAAAGGTTACCATATCCCGGAATTAAGCGCCGGCAATTTCAGGAATTTTCACATCGACACTTCTGAGTTCCCTGTCTTTCCTATGTTGTTTATTACAATAGCCTGTGGTGCCATCTCAGGATTTCATTCCACGCAATCACCTATGATGGCACGATGTATTACAAATGAAAGGCTTGGAAGAAGAGTGTTTTACGGTGCTATGATAACTGAGGGAGTAGTAGCCCTTGTATGGGCCGCTATAGGCATGAGTTTTTACGGGGGCGTTAATGGTCTTAATGATGTTATGACTGCAAACCAGGGGAATGCAGCCTTTGTTGTAAATGAGATATCCAATTCTCTTCTTGGTAAGCTGGGCGGTATACTGGCATTGCTGGGAGTTGTTGCTGCACCTGTTACATCTGGCGATACTGCCTTCAGAAGCGGACGTCTTATAGTGGCGGATTTCCTTAATTTTAAACAGGGACCTGTGAAAAACAGGCTTATGATCAGTATCCCGATGTTTGCTGTTGGCTACCTTCTGACAAGAATAGATTTCGGTATTATATGGAGATATTTCGCCTGGGCAAACCAGACTCTGGCCATGGTTGTCCTGTGGGCCATTACCTTTTATCTGACCAAAGAAAAGAAACTGTTCTGGATAACTCTTATCCCGGCCGTTTTCATGACTGCCGTAACTGTTACATATATACTCTTTGCTCCGGAAGGGTTTTCCCTGCCCGCTGCAGTAGCCTACCCGGCCGGAGCGGGAACCTCGATAATTTCCTTCCTTATGTTTTTGATTTACAGGAAACGCATTGAGACAGAAGCAGTAATTACAAGGGGTATGGTTACTGACTGACACAGTTCGTTGCCTTTATATTTAAATTTTAATTGCTGCATTGTTTTGTTGATTGAGAAACATGTGATTGGCATGATTGTTGAATTACAACAGCTTATCCTAATTACTTAACCAAATGAAAGCAATTTCCCGTATTGCATTGATATTATTGTTGATATGCAGTAATCAGGCTGTCTTCTCCCAGCATTTCACAGTAGGATTGTACAGTGGTCTTAATATATCCGATATACGGGGTCAGGACCCGGGAGGTAAGTGGTCGCATAAGCCCGGTCCGTCTGAGGGCATATCCTTGGGATATTCCTTTAACAGGACATTCGGCTTTGAGACCGGACTGGCATATTCATCGTTATATTACAAGTACAGTTCTTATTACCAGGAAACACCGATATGGTATTATAACTCTCCCTCTCTTATCGCACCTGTTTATTTCGGGAATAAGTGGAATATGAGTCTTGGCTACCTGAGGATGCCTTTGCTGCTGACAGTAAAAGTTCCCTCAATGCCAGATTTAAACATGAAAGCAGGGATATATTATTCCTGTATCTCCGGGAAAGGAGATATAGACCGCGGTTATAATGCAGGTATTGATCCTGTTAACAAAGATTTCGGATATATTTTTTCTTCAGGTATTTCTTACCCTGTCGGTGATAAATTGAAAGCCACTTTTAATGTCAATTATATTACGGGTAGAAAGCAGTTCCTTAAAGATTACCTGTACAGAAACGGAGAAGCGGAGTTTGTAGCGGGATTAACTTATGATCTGAACAGAGGGAAGAGACGCGAACCTGCCGGTATGAATCAAAACGACACATCATCAGTTACTGTTACATATAAGGCAGGATTATCTGTTTCGTGGATACCACAGCCTTTGATCTATGGTAAATATTACCCGCTCGCGGGCCAGATACTCGGATTCTCTGTCAACATACCTTTTGGAAGAGGTATGGAATTTATTACAGGAGCTGCATTTGAACGGAAAGGATATGGGATAAAGGACTCAAGCAGTTCTTATTACCGTATCTTAAAAAACGGTGATCCTGTATATTACGTCGATACTAGAATACAGGCCGATTATGCTGTAATACCATTCCTTGCAGGATTCCCGATTGGCAGCTCGCACAGGTTATTTATAAGGAGCGGACCATGGCTGGCATTTCGGCTCGGGGCGAGGACAACAGGTACATCATTTATTACATACAGGTCGGATCAGGATTATACTGTACAGAAAATTTTTGTTAACGACAACATTACAAGAGTCCTGAAATCAACTGATTCGGGTTGGCTTTTTAGTGCGGCATATACTGTTCCCCTGAGAAAGCGCTCATCCCTGGAGTTTGAAATTAATTATTCCGCAGGTTTCGGAAACGTGTTTGACGACCCCGCGACTGTAATTAACCAAAACCCTGATTATTACAGGCATGAGATAAAAACCAGGGCCTTGTCATTTACAATTGGGTATTCAATTCTTCCTTCAGCTTATTAGATTTTTTGAGATGAAAAAACTACCTGTACTCCTTCTGCTTTTATCCATGTGTTCATGCACAAAGTATCCGGATCCTTCAATAGAGGTGATATCACGCTATTATTTCGGGTTTATGAATGCCCCCGGTCAGAAATATACGGCAGGTGACATGGTTGATGACAGCCTTGCTTTTTATATAATGAACGACTATAGTATGCCATACCCCGACGCTCTTATAAAATTTGAAGTCATGAGTGGTGGCGGAATACTTTCTGCTGCTGAAGCAACGACTAACAGCCAGGGTAAAGCCTATACCACCTGGAAGCTGGGTAATGAAGCAGTTCTTCAAAAGGTTCGTGCAAGGATATATAATAGTGAAGGGGAATTTCTTTCCAGTTCGGAGATATACGAATACGGCTTCAGAAAGAACAGGTGGGATGAGTTTTCAGAGAGCCCCGCAGGATCAATGAGGTCTGTGGCCGCAGATACTGTAAATCATATTACCCTGATGGTATCGGGCGCTTATCTTTATCGTATGGGCGACAAATATTACTCATGGTCGCAGGTTTTTTCACCCGGAAATATGTCTGTCGCCTCGATCGATATTGACAGCTCCGGAGTTTTTTATATTGCCGGCTGGGAAGGGAATCTGATGAAGAGCACCGACGGAGGTATCTCCTGGTTGTCATGTGCCAGGCCATATAATGAATTATCCACTTCACTGCGTGTATATG
>JBJKPQ010000048.1:0-17768 GCA_046706305.1 Bacteroidales bacterium | reverse complement strand
ACCTTGTGTGATTATTAATCAGTAAAGCAGATGTGTGTAATAAACAGGAAAATACAACATTTCTCCCTTCTTCTCGCGGTACTGATAATTATTGCACATATGGTAATACCGCATGATCATCATCTGGCCGGGACCATTCCCGGCCAGGATGAGACATGTCCTTATTCAAAAAATAACACAGGTAATCATAAGGGATTTCCTGTTCATTGTCATGCATTTAATGACCTTAATGCAGAAAAGGCAACATCGTTTACCCTTACTGCATTTCCTCATCTTACCATTGATCCTCCGGATTACTGTCATTCTGAATACAGTGCTCTATTAGAGGCTGTTCCCTGCAGGATATCTTATGGTCCGGGGTCTCTTCCCGCTTTGTATTATTGCACAACAGGCCTTTTAAGAGCTCCTCCCGTATTCATCGGTGAAATTATCTGAACCCTGCCTGCTGTTACCAGCATTCCCTTTACGGTAAATCATTCATATTTGAGAACTTATTAACTTACCGTATCATGGGAGGCAGGCCCGGGCATTACTATGACGTATAAAGTACGACCTTTCATATTCTGTGCCTGACATAATCATAATATGTATATTTAAATCAATAGGATAAGAATGATAAGCAGTATCATAAGGTTTTCCATAAAAAATAAATTCATCATAGGGTTGTTTGTTCTGGCATTGACAGGCTGGGGCATCTACTCACTAACAAAACTGCCCGTTGATGCCATACCCGATATAACCAATAACCAGGTTCAGGTTATTTCACTGGCACCCTCGCTTGCCGTTCAGGAGGTAGAAAGTTTTATTACGGCTCCCATTGAAGTAGCGGTTGCCAATATACCTGATATCATAGAATTAAGATCAATATCAAGGCTTGGGTTATCGGTGGTCACAGTTGTTTTCAAGGATAATGTTGACATTTACTGGGCCCGCCAACAGCTTACAGAGCGGCTGAAGGAAGCTGAAGAATCCATACCGTCAGGACTTGCCCAGATATCACTTGCACCAATTTCCACAGGTCTGGGGGAGATCTTTCAGTACAGGCTTGCAGTGGAGAAAGGTTATGAGAATATTTACACTCCAATGGAGTTGCGCACTTTGCAGGACTGGGTGGTCCGCAGGGAGATGTTGGGGACTCCGGGTGTTGCCGATATAAACAGTTATGGCGGTTTCGTAAAGGAATATGAAGTGGCTGTGGATCCCGACAGGCTCAGGAGTGTAAACCTGACACTCAGTGATGTATTCACTGCACTGGAAAAAAATAATGAGAATACCGGCAGTGCCTATATTGATAAAAATCCGACCGCTTATTTTATTAGGGGAATTGGCATGGTAAGTTCACTTGATGATATTGAAAAAATAGTTATTAAAAAGGACAAGTCGGGAATACCGGTGCTAATCAGGGATATTGGAGAGGTGAGATATGGCAATGCAACCAGGTATGGTGCGTTTGTAGTAGATACTTCCGAGGCGGTTGGAGGAGTAGTAATGATGCTGAAAGGTGCAAATGCTCATGAGGTTATAAAAAACGTCGGGTCACGCATTGCCGAAATTCAGCAGTCCCTACCCAAAGAGGTCACTATTGAACCTTATCTCAACAGGTCGGATCTTGTCGGCCGCGCCATACATACCGTATCAAGAAATCTTATTGAAGGGGCTCTTATAGTGATCTTTATTCTTGTCTTACTGCTTGGAAATATAAGAGCAGGTCTTATAGTGGCTTCTGTCATTCCCCTGTCGATGCTGTTTGCCGTTTCGATGATGAACCTATTCGGGGTATCAGGCAACCTTATGAGCCTTGGAGCAATCGACTTTGGACTTATTGTTGACGGTGCTGTTATTATTGTGGAAAGTGTTGTCCACAGGATAACCTCGAGCAAGCATCATCACCAGGGTCAGGCTGTTCTGTCACGTGCCCAGATGGACGATAATGTAAAGGAATCTGCAATAAGAATGATGAATTCGGCTACCTTTGGTCAGATTATTATACTCATTGTATATCTTCCTGTTATGGCCCTTGTCGGAATTGAAGGAAAAATGTTTCGTCCGATGGCACAGGTTGTAACATTTGCCCTGATAGGTGCTGCTATATTATCTCTAACTTATGTTCCCATGGCTTCTGCTCTCTTTCTGAGTCGCAGAACATCACACAGTCCGAATTTTTCTGACCGCCTGATTTCAGTCCTCAGGAAAATTTTTGATCCTGCGATAGATTTTGCCTTAAGGCGTAAAGCCCTTGTCTCGGTATCAGCAATAATAATTTTTATTCTCAGCCTGGTTCTTTTCAGCCGGCTTGGCGGTGAGTTTATTCCGCAGCTGGAAGAAGGCGACCTTGCAGCCGGAGTTATGACCCTGCAGGGTGGTTCTATAACAAATACAATCGATAAGGTAATTACTGCCAATAAAATACTTTTGGAGAATTTCCCGGAAATAAAACATGCTGTTTGCAAGATTGGAGCGGGGGAGATACCCACCGATCCTACTCCTATGGAAACAGGCGACTATATTATAACACTTAAAGACAAGAGCGAATGGACATCGGCTAAAACCAGGGAAGAACTTGTTAGTAAAATGGAAGATAAGCTTGTAACCCTGGCCGGAGTCAAGTTCGAGTTTCAGCAACCTATACAGATGAGATTTAATGAACTGATGACCGGGGCAAAGCAGGATATTGCAATTAAGATATTTGGTGATGACCTTAATACACTTGCCGAGAAGGCTGCCGAGATTGAAAAGCTTATCCAGCCCATAGAAGGTGTTGAAGATATAAATGTGGAGAAGGTTACAGGCCTTGAACAGATACAGGTGGCATATAACAGGGATAAGCTGGCACAGTACGGCCTTGATGTAAGTGATGTAAATAATATTCTTCGCACAGCCTTTGCCGGTAGCCAGGCAGGAGTGGTTTATAACCAGGAACAGAGGTTCGGACTTGTTGTCCGCCTCGACAGGGATTACCGGAAAAGCATAGAAAATATTAAAAATCTGACTGTTGCAATACCTGAAGGACCACAGGTTCCTCTTAGTGTATTAGCCGAGATTGCAATCAAATCAGGGCCGGCACAGGTTTCCAGGGAGAATACAAAGCGCAGAATTACAGTGGGTTTTAATGTGCGAAACAGGGATGTTAAGAATGTTATTTCGGATGTAAGCAACCTTATACAGAAAGATATTATATTCCCAACTGGATATTATGTCACTTATGGCGGACAGTTTAAGAACCTGGAAGCGGCACAGAAAAGGCTTTCCATTGCAGTGCCAATAGCCTTGCTGCTGATATTTGTACTTCTTTATTTTGCATTTGGTTCGGTCAAGCAGTCTCTTCTCATTTTCACTGCTGTTCCAATGTCGGCGATCGGTGGAATACTTGCCCTCTGGCTCCGTGGAATGAATTTTTCAATTTCTGCCGGAGTAGGTTTTATTGCGTTGTTTGGCGTTGCTGTGCTTAACGGGATTGTACTCATAGCAGAGTTTAACCGGCTCGAAAAAGAAGGAGTATCGGATATAATGCAGAGGGTAAAGAAAGGCTTGCACACAAGGTTACGTCCGGTGATAATGACAGCTTCTGTTGCCTCTCTTGGTTTTCTGCCCATGGCCCTTTCAACATCTGCCGGTGCAGAAGTACAGAAACCTCTTGCCACAGTTGTAATTGGCGGGCTTATTACGGCTACCATACTCACTCTTGTGATCCTTCCCGTATTTTATGTGATCTTTTATTCAGGGACACTGAAACTGTCTTTTTTGAAAAGAAATCATAAAAGTTTAGCTCTGCTCATTTGTGTGGCTTGTTTTACAGGGTTTGCCGGTGTGGCAAATGCCCAGGATACAAAGGTTCTTACTTTGCATGAAGCCATACAGGAAGCACTGGACAATAACCTGGCAGTTAAATCAGCCGGTCTTTCAACTGATGCATCGCTGTCTCTGAAAGGTGCTGCAATTGATCTTCCACAAACATCAATAGACGGGCAATATGGACAGTTCAACTCCTTTACAAATGATAATAGTTTTTCTGTTACACAATCGTTTGATCTACCTTTTATCTATATAAACAAGCTGAAGCTGGCTAAAGCCAATATTAAAAACAGTGAGCTTAAATTTGCTGTTGTGAAGTTGCAGACAGCAACCAAAGTAAAGCAATTGTACTGGAACCATGTTTACCTTCTTTCAAGAAGAAGATTGCTGGAATACCAGGACAGCCTTTTCAGAAAGTTTAAAAGAGCAGCTGAATTAAGGGCAGGTACCGGGGAAACAAATAAACTTGAAATGATAACAGCACGATCGCAGAGTATGGAAATAGGAAACAGACTCTTCCAGGTCCGGTCTGATATCGGAGTTAACAGCAGAAACCTTAAAGTTCTTCTCAATATTTCTGATTTACCTGTTCCTTATGATACTGTTTTAAAGAAAATTGATTCGGTTTTGCCAAATGACAGCATCTCTGTGGAAGGAAACCCAGATCTTGGCCTGGCTGATCAGCAGGTTGAAATATCTCACTTTCAGAAAAAGATAGAAAAAAATAAGGCTCTTCCGGGCCTTAGTATCGGGTATTTCAGCCAGACAATAATAGGGAGCCAGGAAGTTAATGGTGCAGCCAGGGATTTTGGATCTGACTACAGGTTTACAGGAGTTCAGGCGGGCATAACTGTCCCGCTTTGGTTTCCACAGTATATCTCACGGTCAAAGGCAGCCCGGATTAATGAAGCTGCCGCAAGAACGGATGCTGAATACTACAGGAAGGAACTTCTGGGGAGACTGCAGTCGCTAAATGATGAGCTGAACAAATATACCTCCACAGTAAACTATTATGAATCACAGGCTGTGCCGGAAGCTGAAATGATAATCAGGCAGGCAGATCTGAGTTACAATGCCGGGGCTCTAGATTATCTCGATTATGCATTGACAATAAACAGGGCACTTGAAATAGAACAGAGTTACCTGGATGCACTTAACAACTATAATCAGACAGTAATATCAATTGAATATATATATGGTAAAATCTTTTAAAAATATTTCACAAATGTATAAAGGGAATCGGATCGGGTTATCAGCCGGCTTATTGCTGGCAGTTTTTACAGTAACACTGTCGCTGCTGGGATCTTGTAAAAGCAACAAATCCACAGCAGTTGATGAGGAGGAAAGCCTTCCTCCTGATATTGTCGAGCTAAGGGAAGATCAGGCAAAGCTTGCAAATATTGAATTTGGCAGGGTGGAGATGCACCATATCAGCCAGACTATTTCGCTGAATGGGAAAGTCACAGTTGCCCCGGGCGATCTTGCGACAGTATGCATGCCTATGGGCGGTTTTATTAAATATACCAGGATGATGCCGGGAGATGCTGTCAGCAGAGGTCAGGTACTTGCTGTAATTGATAATCCCGACTTTGTGGATATTCAGCAGAATTACCTGGAAGCAAAGAATAAGTTAAGCTTTGCTGAAGCAGATTTTAAAAGACATTCCGAACTATATAAGGATGATGTTTATTCAGAAAAGAGTGTACAGGAGGTGACGGTTAATTATAATAATCTCAAAGCTCTTGTCAGATCACTCGGTCAGAAACTTATTCTAATCGGAATAGATCCGGAAAAACTGACTGCCGATAATATAAGCAGCTCAGTTGATGTAAAATCACCTATCAACGGATACATCACTTCAGTCAAAGTAAACACAGGGAAATTTATCAACCCTGCAGATGTAATGTTCGAGGTTGTAAACAGGGAGAAATTATTGCTTGAGCTTACGCTGTTTGAAAAGGATGCAGACAGGGTAATGCCGGGACAGGATGTCGTTTTTTATATTAATAATGAGAAAGAAGAGCATAGGGCTAAAGTAATTCGCACAGGTAAATCCATGGGGGAGGATAATACTTTTGTGATATATGCTGCTGTTGAAAGCAAATGCAAAAATGTACTGCCGGGCATGTATGTAAATGCATCTGTTGTCGAATCCGATAATCTTGTTACTGCCATCCCTTCTGAAGCTGTGGTAAGCTTCGACGACAAAAACTATATATTTATATATGAGCGTGACAAGACAGAATCGGGTATGCCTTTCACAGAATATAAAATGGTTGAAGTCAAAAAAGGTGTTTCCTCTTCAGGTTATACAGAAATCAAATTGCCTGAAGGATTTGATATCTCAGGTGAACGTGTTGTGTTAAGAGGAGCATATAATCTTTTATCTGCTATGAAGAATGCAGGGGAGATGGCCTGTTGATCACCAGCTTGAATCGTACCACGGTCTGACATCAGTTGCCTGCATACCTGCTGTGCGGGCAGCTTCCAGACCAAGATCCCCGTCTTCAAATACCTCTATCAAATGTGGCTCTACATTCATAAGATCTGCACATTTGAGAAAAGTCTCGGGATGCGGTTTGAAATTATCAACATCATTGGCCGTTACTATTATTTCGAAATATTTGCGAAGACCTGTAATCTCAAGAGTCCTTTCAACAGCTTCACGGTGACCTCCGGTGCCGACAGACATAGGAAGTATTCCAAAGTATTTCTTAACAATATCAACTACCTGTGGAATGGGCCTTACCCTGTGTTGTTCCTTTGTAAACTGTGATAGTTTTTCTTCCATTATCTCCTCCCGTGTCACATTACCGTCAAGACCACACTGCTTAATGATCTCATCGGCTATCAACCAGCCCGGAGTCCCGGTATGTTTCCTGAGGAAAGCAGTATCTATATCTGCTCCAAACTTCCTGCAGGCTTTCCTCCATCCATCAAAATGGTAAGGCATTGTGTCGGCAAGGGTACCGTCAAGGTCGAAAATAAGTCCTCTTATTCCTGGTTTAATATCGTACTGCATCTTATTTTTCTGAATCCGCAAAGGTATAAAGAAAAATGGTACAACCTTTATTTTAGTGATTAACCTGGTTTATCTTAAAATGAAATATATATCAATATTATTATTAACTATAATAACTATTTATTGTATTATGTCAGGAAATTTATAACTTCGGAATCTTTCAAATGGGGATTTTTATGGGTTGGATTTAGCTGAATAACATATATACTGTCTGTTATACAACGGTTAATTAATTCCAAAATAATGAATTACAGTGAAAAGCCTAAAGAAGCCGTAATTAAAGATATGCAGGAATTGCAGCTGTCTTTCGAAAATCTAAAGAAGAAATACCTGGAGCATGAAGACCTCATCAGCGATTTAAAGAAAAGGTTAAGTGAGAGTGAAGATAAGTGCAGGACAGCCTTTATGACCAGTCCTGATTCGGTTAATATAAACCGTCTGTCTGATGGTCTGTATGTTTCTGTTAACGAAGGATTTACTGCAATTACTGGATATGGCCCCGAGGATGTTATTGGAAAGACTTCCCTCGAACTTAATATATGGGCAGACCCTGCCGACAGGGATGAACTAAGAGAGAAGCTTGTAAAACAAGGCAGGGTGGCAAATTTTCATGCTCGCTTCCGAAGGAAAGACGGTTCGCTTATTGATGGCATTATGACAGCCTCTCTGATTTTAATCGATGGCGAACCTCATCTGCTTAATGTTACAAGGGATATTACTTCAACCCTTATGACGGAAGAAGCTCTTGAGCTTGAGAAGATGATCTTTAATTCACTGATGAATAATCTGCCCGATCATATCTATTTCAAGGACATCAACAGCCGGTTTATCAGGAACAATAAAGCACATGCCTTATCTTTTGGCCTGGAAGATCCTGAAGAGGTTGTCGGGAAGTCTGATTTTGATTTTTTTACCGAGGAAGCTGCACGTGCAGCATTTGAAGATGAGCAGACTGTAATCCGGACCGGTAAACCGGTGGTTAAGGAGGAAAAGCTGACAAGAAAGGATAACCAGGTAGTATGGTTCCATGCTATGAAACTGCCTCTTTATAACAAAGAAGGAAAGATAATAGGTACCTTCGGCATTTCAAGGGATATTACAAAACAAAAATATGCTGAGGAAACACTGAAACACAGCGAAGAACGATTCAGATCTGTAGCCCAGTCAGCTCACGATGCTATTATTACTATTAATTACGATGGTAATGTTATTGGCTGGAACAAGGGAGCTGAGAATATTTTTGGATATAGGGAGGAAGATATCGTTGGTGAACCCCTCGATCTTATCATACCTGAAGATTATCTGAGAAATCATATAAAAGGACGTATACTTCTTGATAGAAGAAACAATACCTACGATTCCAACAGTATAGTAGAGCTAAACGGGATCAGAAAGGATGGAGCTATATTTCCGCTGGAGCTGTCACTGGCTGAGTGGGAAACCTCAGAAGGACGATTTTTCACGGGTATTGTACGCGATATAACCAGCAGAAAGAGAACCGAGATTGAAAACAGGATAATTTTCGAAATAATCAAGGGGGTTACATCTACTTCAAATCTTGATCAGCTGCTGAAGCTGATACACAACTCACTGGGAAAATTAGTATATGCCGATAATTTCTTTATCGCTTTGTACGATGAGTTTACCGAGATGTTCAGCTTCCCGTATTTTGTAGATAAATACGATACTTCTCCTGCTCCTACATTAATGGGTAAAAGTTGTACTGATTATGTTTTCAGAACACTTAAACCATTCCTTTTCACAGAGACTGAGTATAACATACTTCTCGAAAAGGGAGAGGTTGAACTTGTCGGATCTCCTTCTCCTTCATGGATTGGTATCCCTCTTCAGACACCATCGAAAATTATAGGTGTTATGGTTCTGCAGCATTA
This sequence comes from Bacteroidales bacterium, assembly GCA_046706305.1. Lineage (GTDB taxonomy): Bacteria > Bacteroidota > Bacteroidia > Bacteroidales > VadinHA17 > LD21. The sequence continues at coordinate 9,062 of JBJKPQ010000048.1, read as the reverse complement.
TGAAAAAAGCGATGTTTATACGGAAAATGATGTTCAGATACTGATGTCCATAGGTAGCCAGATAGCAGTGGCAATTGAAAGGAAGAGGTCTGAAGAAGAGATACTTGAGAAGAATGAAATGCTCCTTTCTATGAATGCTGAAAAGGATAAATTCTTTTCAATACTGGCCCACGACCTGAGAGGCCCATTGAGCTCATTTGTGACGGCTACACAGATACTTACTGAAGAACTTATGACCATGGATCCTGAAGAGATGAGGGATATAACTCTTGGAATGAAAACTTCAGCGGCTAATATTTACAGCCTGCTTGAGAACCTGCTTGAATGGTCGAGGTTGCAACGCGGTGTGATGGATTTCATACCTGAACAGATAAAGCTGGAAAACGTGGTTCTGGGATGCGTTGAACTATTGTCAGAACAGGCACGTAATAAAAATATCAATATCAGCTATTTAATTCCAGACCATTTGCAGGTAACAGCTGACAGGCATATGCTGGATGCCATAATCAGAAACCTGGTGTCTAATGCTATTAAGTTTACTCCTTCCGGAGGAAAGGTGGCTGTAAATGCACTGAGCATTAATAATAATAGAGAGACAGAAATAATTATTGAAGATACCGGTATAGGCATTCCCGATAATATAAAAGACAAGCTTTTTAATATGAATGAAAAAACCAACAGGAAGGGGACTGCTGGTGAATCAAGTACCGGGCTGGGTCTGCTGCTTTGTAAAGAATTCGTGGAAAAACACGGAGGAACTATCCGGGTGGAGAGTGAACCAGGAAAAGGAAGCAGTTTTCATTTTACAATACCTGATAAAGTTGTGGACCAGAATTAATGATAGATGTGAATGTCAGAGTTGCTAACTAAAAAAAAAGGTTTAATTCCTCATACTATGCAAAATAAATCTGCAGGTCAGGATAATCTCTATGCTTCCATTTTGGAAAACAGTCCTGATTTCATTACAAGGTACGACAGGGATCTTAGATATTTATATGTAAACTCCACAGGTTTGAAACACCTAGGTTTGGAAAAGTACTCTCTTATTGGTAAAAAGCACAGGGAAGTGGGAGTCTATACCCCCGACCAGTGCGATTTTATAGAGAAACGGATTGCAGAAGTCTTCGAAACAGGCATGGAGTACAACGGTCAGTATGAATGGGGGGGGCCAGGTAGTAATTTTTGGATACACCTTCTTCTCACTCCCGAGTATGATGATGGTGAGGTTGTAAGTGTACTTGGTTTTTCACGTGATATATCTAAATATAAAGAGGACGAAAGGAAACTGTTTGAAAGTGAGGAGGAGATCAGCAAGCTGAATGCCGATCTTGAAAAGAGGGTCCAAGAGCGGACCCGGCAGCTGGTTGCTGCCAATAAAGAGCTTGAAGCATTCGCTTACTCTGTTTCACACGACTTAAGAGCGCCCCTGCGCGCTATTGAAGGATTCTCAAAGTTCCTGATTGATGATTTTGGTTCCGATTTGCCAGAACAAGGCAGAAGGTTGGTAAGTCAGATCAGGGAGAATACCCTGAAAATGGATCAGCTTATTACAGACATCCTTGCCTTGTCGCGTGTTTCCAGAAGCGAACACAGGTCTTCACATATAGATATGAAAAAAATGGCATTGAGCATGCTCAATGAAATTGTACCTGCTGAAACACTTGATAGTATTAAAATTTCCGTGGGTGAACTCCCGGACATCGTGGCTGATCCAACATATATGAAACAGGTATGGACAAACCTGATATCAAATGCAATCAAATTCACCTCCACGATAGAAAGGCCTGAAATAACTTTTGGAGGAGAACAGGGGAGAGAATATAATACCTATTACATAACTGATAATGGTGTTGGATTTAACCCGGAATACAAACAGAAATTATTTACAGTTTTTCAGAGATTACATAAATCCGATGAATTTGAAGGGACAGGTGTTGGACTGGCTATTGTTCAGAGAATAATACACAGGCATGGTGGAGAGGTTTGGGCTGAAGGAGAGGAAGGTAAGGGTGCTACCTTTTATTTCAGTCTGCCGGTATATGATAAGGCAGGCAGTAAGCTTGCCGGTTAAGAAATATAGTTATTACAGAATATAGAGGTTATGGTATCAAATGAAATACTGAGGATATTATTTGCAGAAGATTTGCCATCGGATGCGGAACTGGCAGTAATGGAACTCAGAAGGGGAGGACTTAACTTTGAAAACATAAGGGTGGATTCAAGAAAGGATTTTCTTACTGCACTTGAAGAATTTAAACCCGATATTGTAATCTCCGATTACATGATGCCTTCTTTTAACGGATTACAGGCTTTAAAAGACTCCCGTGACCACGACCCTTTTATGCCCTTTATTCTTTTTACCGGTTCCACAAATGAGGAAATAGCTGTGGAATGCATGAAAGCAGGAGCCTCCGACTATGTTATAAAGGAACACATGACAAGATTGCCCTTTGCCGTGATTGAAGTGATGGAACAGACCCGGATACAAAAAGAAAAGAAGGAAGCTGATTATAAGCTTGAATTGAGTCATCGTTCATTGAATACCCTTATAAGTCATTTACCCGGTATTGTTTACAGGAGACATAACGATGAGGCAGGAACTATGGAGTTTATAAGCGATGTATCGGCTGAAATGACAGGATACAGTGCTGAGGAGCTGATGCAAAATAAAGTAATCACTTTTGGCGGACTGATCCATTATGATGACCGTGAGTATGTGAGAGTGGAAATTCAGAAGGCAGTTGAAAACAGGAAACATTATCATATCAAATACAGGATTATCAGAAAAGATGATAATATAATCTGGGTATGGGATAACGGGGAAGGAATATTTGATGAAAATGGCAAACTATTGGTCCTGGAAGGGTTTATTACTGATATTACAAGTCAGAAATTAGCTGAAGATTCACTTAATGAAAGCCGTCATCTCTTTGAAACACTGGCCCAGGCAGCTCCTGTTGGTATATTCAGGACACGTCCCGATGGTTATACGACTTATGTAAATCCACGCTGGACAGAACTGGCAGGTATTTCTCAGAATGAAGCTCTTGGAAATGGATGGCTGAAAGCAGTTCATCCAAGCGACAGGGGTATGCTGGCCGGAAAATGGACATCTGATGTATCACTTAAAAAACAATCCTATGCTGAATATCGTTTTCTAAGACCAGACGGAACAGTGTGCTGGGTAATAGGAAATGCTGTCCCGGAACGTTCCGGTGGTAAGATCTTTGGATATATTGGAACCATAACGGACATAACAGAAAGACATCTTGCCGATATAGAATTACATAAATTGTCGAGGGCGGTGGAGCAAAGCCCGGTTTCTGTTGTTATCACCGATACAAAAGGTATAATTGAATATGTAAATCCGAAAATGTGCGCCGTAACAGGTTATTCACAGGAAGAACTTATTGGCAGGAATCCGGGGATTTTAAGTTCAAAAGAAAAGTCCAAAAATGAATATAAAGCTCTCTGGGATACAATTCTTAGTGGAAATGACTGGTCGGGTGAGTTCCATAATAAAAAGAAAAGCGGTGAGCTTTACTGGGAGAGTGCCACAATATCGCCGGTCAGAAATGAAAAAAATGAAATAACTCATTTTCTTGGCATAAAGGAGGATATTTCTGAGAAAAAAAGGTCGGAACAGGTTCAGAAGGCACTATTTGAGATATCCAGTGCAGTGGTAACCAATACGGAACTGGTAACGCTGATTGATATTATAAAGAGGCAAATAGGTACTATTCTCGATTCTGAAAATTTTTACCTGGCTTTTTATGACGAACAGTCAGAAAACTTCTATTCACCTTTTACAAAAGATGAAAAAGACGATTTTGTGACATGGCCTGCAGGCAATTCACTCACCTGGCATGTGGTAAAGAATAACAGATCGATGGTTCTTAAGAAAGAGGAAATACAGGAACTGATTGAAAAAGGTGAGGCCGAACTGGTTGGCACCATTGCTGAATGCTGGATAGGAGTACCTCTTAGTGTAAATGAAAAGACACGGGGGGCCTTTGTACTACAGAGTTATGACAACCCTGAAGCATACAGCATTACCGATATCAATATGCTGGAATTTATAGCTAACCAGATCAGCCAGGCTATCCAGAGGTATAATGCAATAACTGAGCTGAAAGAGGCTTTGCAAAAAGCCGAAGCCGGCGACAGGCTAAAAACTACTTTTCTTAACAATATTTCTCACGAAGTGCGCACTCCTTTAAATGGCATCCTGGGTTTTTCAGAGTTAATAGCCAAACCCGATCTTTCACCAAAGGACAGAAAAGATTCACTGGTAATGCTGGCAGAAAGCAGCGACAGGCTGCTTAATACCATAACAAATTATATGGATATTTCTCTTCTTACTTCTGAGACACTAACCGTGCATAATAAGGATTTCCGGCCTGTTGGTGTTTTAAAGAATATTTATGCCAGATATAAAAGCCAGTGTGACAAACGAGGATTAAAGTTAACCCTGGACATCCCGGCACAGACAGAAGATCTTACTATTTATTCGGACCCTGAGATATTCAGAAAAATAATTTCCCATTTTCTTGATAATGCAGTCAAATTTACCGAAAGGGGAAGTATTACTTATGGATTTAATGTGAAGGATAATAAGCTTGAGTTTTATGTGAAGGATACAGGTATAGGTATTAGTAAGGAATCGACAGGCAATATATTTGAACGTTTTATTAAGGAAGAAAGAGGTAATATACAGAATACTGAGGGAAGTGGATTAGGCCTTTCAATTGCCAAAGGGATGTCAGTTCTTATAGGCGGAGAGATTGACCTCGAGTCAGAAACCGGAAAAGGTTCAACTTTCTTCATGTCACTGCCGGCAGGAGATAAAGACATGCCCTCCACGACCGGGAATATTATGACTAATCAGTACCATGGTTCTAAAATTCTTGTTGCTGAGGATGATGAAACCAACTATTTCTATATAAATGCCCTTTTGAAACATGAAACGGAATTTACCGTTCTTCATGCTCAGACAGGTAAGGAAGCTATTGAAATATTTAAACAGGATCCTGATATCGCTCTTATCCTTATGGACATAAAAATGTCAGATATAAATGGTATTGAAGCAACAAGGCAGATCAAAGAATTCAATAAGGACATTCCAGTCATCGCTGTTACGGCTTATGCCATGCTGGGCGATGAGGAAAAAATTCTTGCAGCCGGATGCGACGGTTACCTTAGCAAGCCGATAAGTAAAAGTAGTCTTCTGAGAACAATTTCGAAATTTATCAGGATCTGAAGCCTGCTAAATATTTTCTTACCTGAATGCAGACGTTATCAGCTGTGAAACCAAATTTCTCATCAAGAACCTTATAAGGAGCGGAATATCCGAAATGATCAAGACCCCAGACATGTCCGGTAGGTCCGGCCAGGCCGGATAAGGTAACTGGCAGTCCCGCTGTCAGTCCGAAAACAGGTATGTTGTCGGGAATTATACTTTTTCTGTATTCTGTAGGCTGGTTGCTGAACAGTCCTTCAGAAGGAGCAGAGACTACCCTGACTTTCAGATCCTCTTTTTCAAGAAGCAATGCCCCGTCAACAAGTGTAGAAACTTCTGATCCGTTGGCTATGAGTATTATATCAGGTGTGCCCTTACAGTCCTTAACAATATACGCCCCTTTGGAGGTATTAAGTGCATCACGGTACCTGTTGTTTTGGTCAGAGGGCAGATCCTTTATCCCCTGTCTTGATAATATCAGAGCTGTTGGTGATTTAGTGTTATTTAATGCGATATTCCAGGCTACAGTTGTCTCAACAGCATCCGCAGGCCTTAATACTATCATACTGTTCCGGCCATGATGGTTTTTAAGATGTTCCAGAAGCCTGATCTGGGCTTCCTGTTCAACAGGCTGGTGAGTGGGACCATCTTCCCCTACTCTGAAAGCATCGTGTGTCCATATGTATTTAACAGGTAATTCCATCAGGCAGGCCAGTCTTACTGCAGGCTTCATAAAATCGGAAAAAACAAAAAAAGTTCCACAAGCAGGTATGACACCTCCATGCAGAGCCATACCGTTCATAAGTGCGGCCATTGTCAGCTCTGATACACCCGAGTGAAGGAATGCCCCTGAAAAGTCTCCCCTTGTGAAAGGGTGTGTCTTTTTCAAAAATCCGTCTGTTTTGTCAGAATTTGCCAGGTCAGCAGATGCCACAATCATATTTTCAATCTTTTCTGCGAAAAGTGATAATACAGCAGAAGAGGCGGCCCTGGTTGCAATTCCCTGTTTCTGAGTGATTGCCGCGAAATCAATTTCCGGTGGGTCACTACTATAGAAATCATTAAGTTTCCTGTCAGCATCAGGATTTGCTTCGGTCCATTCCCTCTTTCTTTTTTTCCATTCCCGGGCCATGGCAGATTTTTTCAAAAGAACATTCCTGTAATATTCGGCAACATCATCAAAGATCTGAAAAGGATTATTTATGTTACCCCCCAGATTTAAAAGAGACTTCTCAAATGAAGCACCAGCCTCACTTACCGGCATACCATGCGTTGATGTTTTTCTTTCAAAGCTGTTGCCATCTTCATCGAGAAGACCTTTCCCCATAATAGTTTTACCAATAATGAGTGTAGGCTTTTCTTCTTCACTGACAGCATTATTGAGTGCTTCTCTTATCTGGTCATGATCATTGCCTTCTATTATCTTTACATTCCAGCCCCATGCGGAATATTTCATTGCTGTATCTTCCCTGGTAACAGCACTCGTTTCAGTGGAGAGCTGTATGTCATTTGAGTCGTAGAACATAATAAGATTATTGAGGCCAAGGTATCCGGCAAGCCTTCCTGCTCCCTGTGATATTTCTTCCTGAATTCCACCGTCAGATATGAAGGTGAATATTTTATGTGAGAATAGCTCACCAAACCTGGCAGCAAGAAATTTCTCGGCTATGGCAGCACCTACTGCCATGGTATGGCCCTGACCAAGTGGCCCTGAAGTGTTCTCAATGCCTCTTGACACATCAAGTTCAGGATGTCCGGGAACAGGGCTACCCCATTGCCTGAAGTTTTTCAGTTCATCTGTGCTGAATCGGCCTGTGAGCGTGAGTATTGAGTAAAGCATCGGAGACATATGCCCGGGATCGAGGAAAAACCTGTCGCGGTTTATCCAGTGCGGATCATCAGGATCAAAGTTCAGAAACTCAGAAAATAATATGTGTATATAATCTGCACCTCCCATTGCACCACCCGGATGCCCGGATTTTGCCTTTTCTACCATTGACATAGAAAGTATGCGGATGTTATTTGCGACCCTGTGATTTATATCTATACTCATAATAAGTGTTATTGAAGTTTCTTTCAGTTAACAAAAATAGGATTTATCATTGAGAGAAAAAATACAAGTACGACCATAGCAGGAAATTTCGGCCGTTTTAATAAGTCCTGTTTCTGTTTTAACATTATGTATGGAATAATGTTTTCAGTTGTATGCAGGAAAATTTAATTCTGGAGAAGGATTGCAGTAAATCAACAAAGTTTTAAAATGTTACCGTGCAGGAACACCTAACCATTAACTATATGTGCTCATTGAAGGTCAGCGGGGAAGCCTTTATTAATTAACGAGATTTAATTTATATTCAGGCAATGAAAAGACTAAAGATATTTTCTGTCTTCCTCGGGGACTTCAAAATATTTACTGTATGTTTTAACATCGTGTCCCTTTTCTTCTTCAATCTTATTGTCCCTGAGTTTTAGGGTAACCTCTTCTCCTGCTATACCTGAAAAGTATATATTATACTCCTTGCCTTTCTCGTCAATCATAATTATCCTTACAAGGTGAAGATATTTCATGCTGTTAAGCTGAGCACCACATATCGGGCATGTATAAATATATTCGTCCCCCTGATTGATGTTAAATGAAGGGTGGGTTGTGGTCGTGTAATTACCCAGTTCCGAATTAAGAAAGACTAGTCCCTTCTGGGATCTGTCAGTAAGTTTAGTGGCAGCCAGTACTATCGATGTTTTAACTTTTAACTGGCCCCTGCATACCTTGCATAAATAATCATTTGACATGGTAACCTCCTGTTTCAAAATTAGGTTTTGTATTAATTTACATTTCCTAAGATAAGAAAGTTATTCCCGAAAATCAATATAATTATTGCCAAAATGGAATGGAAGGAAGAGATATTTCAAACTCCTTGTGCAGTTTTTTTTCATAATCCCCTGCATAAGTTCCATTGAAGAACCTGTCTTTACTTTCCGCAAGAAACCTTTGCCACGACATGTCCTCCCTGCCGGCTATGACCGGGAAAAATTTTATTTTGTTCTGCTCGGCGGCTGACTGGTCACCTCTTGCATCACCTATCATAATTATGTTATCCACAGGAAACTTATTACCTGCAGCAAACCTTATATGTTCTGCTTTTGTTCCATGTTCCTGTGCTGCTATGAATCTGCAGTACTGACGGATATTATTTTCCTCCCATTCTCTTTCCAGGGCTTCCAGGGGTGTCTGCGATACAATTACTATATCAGCTTCCTTCGATAATTCGGTCAGGGCTTTTAATGCATGGGGAAACGGAGGTATCCTTTTCAAACCTGCTTCAATATCCATATTAATTTTTTCACTCCATTGCAGTACCAGTTCAAGTTCCATATCCCCCCTGTTAACAAGGTGATTTTTCAAAGTTGCGTTGCTTAGCTTTGTCTCTGTTCTGACCCATCTTTTCAAAGATTCAAGTCCAGGTATTAAAATTCCTGAATCCCTTATCTCTTCCCGCTGTCTGAGGTAATCAAATACTTTTATAAGTGAAATAAACCTGTTGCCTCCCCTGTAAACGGAATACAGGTTTACAAATTCCCATGTCTCACGTACCACCTTTTCAACAGGGTAAAGCTCAAAGAATTTAAGAGCATTAGGGATGAAAAATTTTTTTTGCTTTATCTCCATGGTATCAAACACACATCCATCTGAATCAATACCAATGAAATAGTTATGTTCCGGTCTGAAATTTTTAAGTAGTTCCTGATAGTCCATAAATCCTGGATAGATGATCTGCTAAGATATGCTACATTTGCTTTCCGGCGGCATCAGCATTCTTTTTAT
>JBJKPQ010000047.1:0-3376 GCA_046706305.1 Bacteroidales bacterium | reverse complement strand
CTATGCAGACTACTTCCTGCCCGACGGAAAAACCGGCAGGTCGTTCCGGCCACTATGGTTCCGTACATGGAGATACCTACAGATGGACATTACAACATCTGACGAGCCACTGGTCATCAACAGCTTCACAAGTACGTTTGCCGCTTATCCCCTGAAAGAAAATGCCTCATTCGAGTCTGACCTGCCCCGATTGAAAGAGATCTGGGATGTTGGCTGGAGAACAGCCCGCCTGTGTGCCAATGAGACATACTTTGACTGTCCATATTATGAACAGCTGCAATATATTGGAGATACCAGAATACAATCGCTTATTTCTCTGTATGTTTCAGGCGACGACAGGCTCGTAAGGAATGCCCTTACGGATTTCAATGAATCGCAGTTCTTCGAAGGACTGACAAGGAGCCGGTATCCTTCTGCCAGTCCTCAGATAATACCGCCATTCTCTCTGTACTGGGTGGATATGGTAAATGATTACTGGACATTAAGAGATGACCCGGAGTTTATCAGATCATTCCTGCCGGGCATAGAAAATGTTCTTGGTTGGTTCGACAGGCGGACCGATCCGGTAACAGGTATGCTTGGCAAGGTTGAATACTGGAACTTTGTTGACTGGGCAGTCGAATGGAAGTGGAGTAATGAAACAGGTTTCGGGGGAGTACCTGCGGGAGGTGCCATGGACGGTAACTCATCCATATTGTCAATGCAGTTCGCCTATGCAGCACAGAAAGCTGCTGAACTGTTCAGGTATTTTGGCATGAATGACAAAGCGGAAAAATATAAAGAGACAGCCGACCGTATCACTAAGTCGGTGTATGATAACTGCTGGGATAATGCAAAGGGATATCTTGCCGACACTCCTGGAAAGAATGAGTTCAGTATGCATGCACAGATATTCGGTGTTCTGACCAATACCATACCCGAAGAAAAACAGAAAGAATTTGTTAAACGCTTCATGAATGACGCCAGTCTTATCCAGCCAACAATGTATTTTCGTTTCTACCTGACCCAGGCCCTCAAAAAAACCGGCCTGGCCGGTCTGTACACTGAAACACTCGGCTTATGGTATGACATGCTCGACAAAGGGCTGACAACATTTGCAGAAAATCCCGATCCTGCCAGATCAGACTGCCATGCATGGAGCGCAAGTCCCGATTATGATTTCCTGGCTACCGTGGCAGGGATACGACCGGGAGCACCGGGCTTCAAGACTGTTGATATCGAACCGGCTCCCGGGAAACTGACGTTCATAAAAGGACAAATGCCTCACCCGGCAGGTATAATAAAATTCAATCTCAAAAGGAAAGGTAAGGAAGGACTGACAGGAACCGTTATTTTGCCCGCAGGCATTTCGGGGCATCTTACATGGAACGGTAAAACCACAGATCTGAAAGGAACAACAATTATTGATATGTGACCAGCTGTAAGCAACATCCTCATAAACGGTAACATATATCCAGGCAAGTTTACGGGTCATATGTGATTAATTCGCACCGTACCGGCTTTGTATCAAAGGTGAATGAATTATTCCCGGATCATTATAAGGAGATTTAACAGTGTGACAGGTGATGATATAACATGCGAAAGCCGGCATATCCAAATAATGATATGACACGGCATGTAACAGCACGCAGGATCTTTTTATTTTTTAGGAGGCGGCGATACATACATCACATCCTCTTTCATCTTGACTGTTTCTTTATGCCTGTTTACCAGGATGATACCCAGGGCAATGAGAATACCCAGGATAAGTAAGAGGAGGAATGGACCGCTTCTGAAGAATTCAAAAATAAAATAGTCTTTTTTCATGAGTAAATTATTTTGATCTTAAGGTCACAAATCTGACATTCATTTGACAGTATAAAACATTAATATAATACCATAAGGCAACAGGTTCTTTCTGATCGAACGATTTCCAAACCGGTTTTATATATTAATCTTCTAACATACAGGAAAAACAGTTAATAATCAAAGTTAATAAATTCCGTGAAATATTGTTAGTCAGTTTTATCGAATCAACTCTTACCGGTAAGGTTATTATTGTTTAATATTCATCACACTTTGCCCGGGAACATTAAATCCTTCCGCGGAGACTTTAACAAGCCCCGGAATTTTATCGGAAGGGCATTCGATTGTAACTGTCTTTTGTTCTCCGGGCAGAAGGCTAAAATAACCATCTGATATATAAGCAGGAAGGATCCTTGAACCTGATTTACCATCACGCATATTCAGCTTTACGGACACAGCAATTGTTTCAGCGGGATTATTCAGTAATACGGTATACTGTGTAATCGGTCCCTTCCTTTTGACCGATAGTGTCTTCCCTTTAATATAAACGGGCAACATGTCATTAAGAGTCCTGAAATCTTTTTTACCGTCTGCTGTTCTGAGATAGGTGTTTTCAGAAATAAGTCTCCCTTCTGCTGAAAAGGTTTTCAGCCGGGCCAGGTAAACAGGAGGCAGGTCTTCAGGCATTTGCGGATCAAGACATAACAGGCGGCTGTCGGCCCTGGAATCATTTACCGATGACGTTTCGAATATTTTCCGGGCATCCATATTGTATACATCGAGTACTGTCCGGATACCATTATAATCTTTAAGGGTATTATTAATAAAATAGATTTCATCAGTGCCTGGTCTGAACTGGATATGAAGTGGTTCGCAAGCTTTCTTTGCGCCATAATAAACTCCGTTTGTTTCATAATCGGATGAATATGTCTGCCAGACCGTGCTTGGCCATGCAGGATGGGACATCCAGAGCAGCAGTCCGCTGCATGTATTCCACAGTCTGTAATTCCACACCTCGAAAATCTCGCGATAAATCTCGTAGTTCAGCATCTGAGCTTTCCTGCAAAATTCCTCCAGCCCGTTAAATGAACCATACTGATCGGCGACAGCCTTTATATAATCAGGCTGTCCTCTGTGCAGATCGTGATAATACCATACATCACCAATGGGCCAAAGGTCTTCCGCCGCCATCATAGTCTTCATTGTCTCAGCCACAGGTACTGCAGGGGCACCTGTCTCAGTGTTGAAACCCTCCTTCCGGTGAAGCTCCTTCCTGACGAAATTATCATAGAACCATGGTCCGCTGTTAGCGAGGTTATTCAATATAGAGCTTGAATGGTATATCCTGGTACCATCTTCCCGTGCCTGCAGTATCTGGAGGCTGTCGTCAAGCGACAGTGGGGGGTTGCCTTCATTACGTCCGCACCACAATGCTATACTGGGGTGATTGCGGTACCTTCGTATTACATCACGTGCATTATTCATAAAGAGCTGGTCATACCATGGATCTACATTATAGTTTTCGGTACTCATCCAGAAATCGTTCCAGATAAGAAGTCCGTACTCATCTGCCAGTTCATAAAATACTTCT
>JBJKPQ010000046.1:0-6956 GCA_046706305.1 Bacteroidales bacterium | reverse complement strand
AACCAGGAGCGCTGATTTCAATGAAAAACTTCTTATAGTACATAATGAGCTGGCCAAACAAAATACAATTACCCCGGAAATGCAATTTACGGATGTTGATCTGCTTGTGCCCGATAAGGTAAACCTTGATATAGTTAATGCAGCCATAAGTTACATAGAGAAAGTACGTAAATATTACATTGCATACTACAACAATGCCAAAGACCGTAAAGATGCACTAATAACGAGGTTACAGAACGAAAACAGCAAATCTTTCCTTAAATTAAGAGACGACTATGCAAATGAATCTCTTGAAGATTTTGTCACCAACAAGAATGAATCGATAAAGACACTGGATTACAATGGAGAGATAGTTCAAAAACTTGAACCCATATATATGGACCCTCAGTTCAGCTTTATCAGAGCTCATTTTTATTCGCCCTCAAAAAAGATCTTCGGTTATTACATCAATACATACATCATAAATGTCATTGTAATCTGGTTTATGACTCTTATACTCTACCTGATCCTGTATTTCAGGTTGCTTAAGAAAGCGCTGGAATCCGGAGAGAGGATTATCGGTAAAAAACGCAGGCCCGCCGATATATCCTGAAAAACAATCACAGGATCAGCGGGCAGAATAAAAAAACTGTCTCATTGAATGAGACAGCTTTTTATACTATTAATCAATCTGATAAACGGAGAGTTTCCCGGACAGATTATTCTTCTATTTCAATCATCTTAAAGGGAACACGAATGATGGATTCATAATCTTCTCCGGCTTCAAGCATATCCTCATCATCCTCCTCGTAATACCAGTTTACTTCAACCTCATTTTTAGACTTATGAATAGCCTCCAGTTTTTTGAAAACATCAAGTATGCATTTCGACGAACTTGTGTTGAAATATTCTAGTCGTATGTTAACAACGGTTTTTGGCAACGGAGATTCCTTATAGTTGTCAAGCCAATCCACCAAAGGCTTGTAGAACTCCACTGAATTTTCAGGAATAGATCGTCCCTTAATTTCAAATACACCACCATTGGCATCAAATTTCACAGTCGGGGTCTTGGGCGTTCCTTCAATAATGATCGGTTCCATATTTATCAGATTTAAATTGAATTATACCTCTTCAGTAACTAAAATATCAAGGTAAAAGAACGAGTACTTATCATTATAGGGCCTGAACTCATAAACAAGCTTGTTCCCGGTCTTCCTTACAATATCCACCAGCCCGAGACCTCCGCCTCCCTTGGCAGAAATACGCTGATGGTTAAGGATAAACTTATACAATTCTTTTATCTCTTCATGGCTTGACCGGTTAATCCGCTTGATCTTTTCTTCAAGCTTTTCAATATTACCGGCATTGATAAAGTTACCGGTAGTGATCTTATACCCTCCGCTTACCTTTTTCACTAATAGCAAACCAAATTTTTCAGATGTCTGATCCTCAAAATCATCAGGCACCCTGTCAACATGATGATAAAGATTCTGAAGACTCTCAACAAGCACATTATAAACTCTTTTTCTGAGCTTCGGCTGTTCACTGACGTTAACCATCTTTTCCTCAACATTGTCAAGGATCTGGTTTATGACATCAGAATCAACATTCCCTTTATAAAAAAGAATAACATCCCTGTCGGACAGATCCGAAAAATAATTCTCTACATTAAAGCTCATCTAAGCTTCATTTAAGAAATGGTAAAGTTTAATAATAACAAATATAATAAAAATCTGAAGTTAGCAAATTTTACCATCTCCGCTACAGGGAAATAAAAATATCGAAGCAGTTTTTGATCAAAGTGTTATAATACAGTGATCAATGAATGTTTTCAGGTGACATCGGAAAATTGCGATTTTCGGGTGCCTTCATACAATTCATACTTCAGAAGCAGGCACTCAAGCGGCCCGTTAAAAAGTGTAGTTTTTGATGCCGGTCTGAGACCTATATTTTTTATCGATTCACGGTTGGAAGATATAAGCCATGCAGTATTACCCGGGAAACTGTGTTTAAGAGTTGTTCCTATCATGCTGTAAAGCTCATTTATTTCCGATGGTTTTATCCTCTGACCGTAAGGCGGATTAATAAATACATATCCGCCTTCTTCATCCCGGACCATATCCCTGAAATCGGATACTGTTACCTTCACAACATCTGTTAATCCTGCGTTTAACAGATTAGAGCGTGTCTGCTCAGCTTCGGCAGCGAAAATATCATTTGCATGAATTTTCACAGGTGTATCCGTAATTTGTTTATCATACCTGTTTCTAACATCTTCAAAAAGACCGGGGTCAAAGTCTTTCCATTTCTCAAACCCGAATTTTTTCCTGAACTTACCGGGAGGAATACGGCAGGCTATCATGGCTGCCTCTATTGGCAGGGTACCTGAACCACACATTGGATCTGTAAGTGAAACAGATGCATCCCAGCCTGAAAGAAGGAGAATCCCTGCAGCCAGTGCTTCATTAAGTGGTGCAGTTGCAGGCGTCTTCCGGTAACCTCTTTTAAAAAGAGGAATCAAAGAGGAATCAAGGGAGATTGTAACCAGGTCGTTACTTATATGCAGGTTGACAGCCAGCGAAGGATCGTTTGTATCTACAGAAGGTCTTTTACCTGCCCTTTTCCTGAAATAATCGGCAATAGCATCTTTAAGAACAAGTCCGGGATAACCTGTATGACTGAAATATGGGGATGTTACAACGGAGGTAACTGAAAAGGTATCACCCGGACCCATAAAATGATCCCAGTTTATTTTAAGTGCGTTCCTGTAGAGATCGTCTTTGGACCTGATCCTGAAATCAGCAATCTGCTTCAGCACAGACAAGGCAGTACGAGCACAGTAATTAGCCCTGTAGAGCATTTCCTTTTCTCCACTAAACAACACCGCCCTGTTAGCAGGGCTTACATCTGCTGCCCCAAGGTCTGCAAGCTCCCCGGCCAGTACTTTTTCCAGGCCAAAGAGTGTTTTTGCAATGAATTTCATTCCGAAAAATATAGCGCTCGTCTAATTATAGCCCAGAATATGGTTGTATGTATTTTTATCGGAGATGACTTTTAATGCTCTCCGGATAACTTTATCATCCTGGTTGATTATTTCAAAATATTCATTTGTCTGCCAGATATTCGTAGCCACAAGTCCCTTTAAAATAAGCAGTATCTCATCTTTCGACTTGTTAAACTGCTCATCATTATACTTAACCCCGGCAGCTTCACCTTTGCTGATAAAATCCTTTATATCATCCGCAGAGAATTGAAAATTATTTTTAAATGACTCAAATGTCGGGTACTTTGCATTCAGTTCATCTCTGTTCTTATCGTAATATTCAAGGGTAAATGTATTGAGAATATTATGGGCATAAAGTTTATTGAAATAAGGAGAATTATATGTGGTATCCACTGAAACAAAAACATCTGGCATTATTCCACCGCCACCGTAAACCGGTCTTTTATTAATAAGGGTCTTGTATTTCAGTGAGTCTTTATAATGAACACTGTCGGCAGAAAGGAGCTCTCCGTCAGTGAATCTTTTGTAAAAGTTCTCCATATACTTATCATAACCTTCATTGTAAGGTCTCTGAATAGATCTGCCTGTTGGTGTATAGTACCTTGCCACTGTCAGTCTTATCATGGAACCATCGTTAAGGTAAAAACCATTTTGGACAAGGCCTTTGCCAAATGTTCTTCTTCCCATAATAACACCACGATCCCAGTCCTGGATAGCTCCTGCTAATATCTCACTTGCAGATGCCGAGCCTTCGTCTGTTAGAACAACAAGGCGATCCGATGAAAGCATTCCTGAGCCGTTTGATTTATAATCCTGGCGGGGTGTCTTTCTGCCTACCAGATAAACGAGGAGCCTGGGATCGGCAAAAAACTTATCGGCTACTGCTGTGGCAGCAAGCATATACCCACCCCCGTTACCGCGCAGATCCAGGACAAGATTCTTCATATTCTGTTTCTTAAGCTTATCAACAGCGTCGGTAAACTCTTTGTCTGTTGTAGCGGCAAATTTGTTAAGCTTTATATATCCGGTTTCCCCATCAAGCATATATGCAGCATCGAGACTGTAAATTGGAATTTTATCGCGGATAATCGTAAAATCGAGCAGATCTTTAACACCCCTTCTGAGAACAGTAACATTTACTTTCGTTCCCTTTCGTCCCATCAACCTGCTTCTTACCCCGCTTGTCGATATACCAATTCCGGCAACATTCTGAGTGTCAATCTTCACAATCCTGTCGCCGGCTTTAATTCCTACCTTTTCAGCCGGTCCATGGGCAATAGGTTCGATAACAATGATAGTATCGCGAAGGAGGTTAAACTGGATACCAATACCCTCAAAATTGCCATTAAGAGGCTCATTCATTTCCTTGACATCCTTAGCTGATATATAGGTTGAATGCGGGTCGAGGTTTCTTAGCATTTCAATGATAGCCTTCTCGGCCAGCATTGCGTCATTAACAGAATCGACATAGAAAGCATCAATCAGACTGAATGTTCTGTCAACCTTAAAGGCACTCTCATTCAGAATTTGTGATGAAGCCTTTATTGAGAATAGAGACAATGTTATAATAAGGCCCGCCACAAAGGCAAATTTTCTTTTCATGATTTTATAATTATTTGTACAAGTAATTAACAACACCGGATGATCGCGGCGATAATATGATTATTGTTTTGTTTTTAATATTTATGCTTAATGCTAAACAATTGGCATACGTTATTGTTCTTGATCAACGGAATACCGGACCACTTATTAGAATTTCAAATCACTCCCATTCAATTGTTGAGGGAGGTTTTGAACTAATATCGTACACTACCCTGTTTATACCTTTTACCTTGTTAATTATCTCATTAGATACCAGCCCCAGGAATTCGTAAGGCAGATGCGACCAATCGGCTGTCATACCGTCGGTGGATCCGACAGCCCTCAGTACCACTGCATTTTCATAGGTCCGTTCATCACCCATCACGCCTACCGACTGTACCGGTAACATTATAACGCCGGCCTGCCAGACCTTATCATACAAACCATGTTTCTTAAGCCCCTCAATAAATATGTTATCAGCTTCTTTGAGGATATCCAGCTTCTCCCTCGTAATATTTCCCAACAGTCTGATAGCAAGACCAGGTCCGGGAAATGGGTGCCTGCCCAGAATATTTTCCGGTATTTCAAGAGTTCTGCCTACTTTTCTGACCTCGTCCTTGAACAGGAGGCGAAGCGGCTCAACAACCCGGAGATGCATCTTTTCAGGTAAACCACCTACATTATGGTGTGATTTTATTGTTGCTGAAGGTCCGTTAACGGAAACAGATTCTATAACATCAGGATAGATAGTGCCCTGAGCCAGCCATTTGACATCCCTGACCTTCCTTGCTTCCTCATCAAATACTTCGATAAAAACCCGGCCTATAATTTTTCTCTTTGTCTCAGGATCACTTACACCTTCAAGCTGATCAAGGAATCGTGCTGAAGCATCCACTCCAATAACATTAAGTCCCATGCCAAGGTAAGACTCCAGAACCTGGCTGAATTCATTTTTTCTCAGGAGACCGTTATCAACAAAGATGCATGTAAGGTTACTCCCTATTGCCCTGTTAAGCAGAGAGGCAGCTACTGTTGAGTCTACACCCCCTGAGAGTCCAAGTATTACATTATCGTTTCCCAGTTGCCTCTTAAGGTCTTCAATAGTCGACTCTGCAAATGAATCGGGAGTCCAGTCCCGCTTACATCCGCAAATACCAACAACAAAATTCTCAAGCATACGTGTTCCTTCCAGAGTATGGTAAACTTCAGGATGAAACTGTATTCCCCATGTATCCTCACCTTTTATATGAAAGGCCCCGGCTTTGACATCCGTTGTTGAACCGGTAATTTCATAGCCTTCAGGAAGGTTTATAATAGTATCGGCATGTGACATCCAGACCTGGGTACCCGGAGTAACATTCCTGAATAATGGATCTTTAGTATCAAGAGAAACAAGGTTAGCCCTTCCATATTCCCTGTTTTTTGATGGAGAAACTTCTCCTCCGTAATTATGAACAAGGTGTTGTGCTCCGTAGCACACTCCAAGAAGCGGCATTTTACCTTTTATACTCTCCAGGTCAGGAACAGGTGCATTACTATCCCTTACGGATGAAGGGCTGCCTGACAATATTACTCCCTTTACACTTTTATCAGGCTCAGGGAAATGATTAAACGGATAAATTTCGCAGTAAACATTGATCTCTCTTACTCTTCTTGCAATGAGCTGTGTGTACTGTGATCCGAAATCCAGAATTAGAATTTTTTCCTGCAAGACTTTTTTTTTTAAAATAGTGACAAAGATAAGTATTCTTTATTTAGGTTCAGCAAAGTCGGCAATATCATAGCTCTTTCCATCTATAGCTGCCAATGTTACAGGAAAGACCTCCCTCGATTCCTCAACCAGCGCCGATATGTCTTTATACCTTGCTGAGAAATGCCCGATAATAAGACATCCGGCACCTGCCTCAACGGCGGTTCTTGCGGCATCTAGTGTGGTGGAATGTCCGGTTGTCTGAGCGAGATCCTGCTTATTCCTGTCAAATGTTGCTTCATGGTACAGCACTGTAACACCTTTGATAAATGAAGAAAGCCTGTTGAAATATCTCGTATCGCTGCAGTAGGCATAAGATAATGGTTCAGGGGGATCTGTTGTAAGTTCTTTATTACTTATAACCCGGCCAGAAGCCATAACAAAATCTTCTCCATTTTTGATAGCCGGAATCCTTATTGTTGGAATCCCGTACTCATCAATTTTTTCCTTCAGAATGTGCCTGGAGGCCTGTTTTTCCCTGAACAGGAAGCCATAGGCCGGTATCCTGTGTTTAAGTGGGAAAGATGTAACTGTAAGATATTTATCATTTAATATTTCAACCGGCTCATTGCCTGACAGGGGTACAAAATCAATTTCGAAACTAAGGCGGATATCAAAATCACTGAGATGTGAAGTAAGGAT
>JBJKPQ010000045.1:0-2139 GCA_046706305.1 Bacteroidales bacterium | reverse complement strand
ACGCGGGATGGCTGGTTCAGGCTTACGCCCATTGACCAATATTCCTCACTGCTGCCTCCCGTAGGAGTCTGGTCCGTGTCTCAGTACCAGTGTGGGGGATCACCCTCTCAGGACCCCTAAACATCGTGGCCTTGGTAGGCCGTTACCCTACCAACTAGCTAATGTTACGCATGCCCATCCTGTACCGTCGAAACTTTAAATATTATAAGATGCCTCTAAATATCATTATGGGGTATTAATCCGAATTTCTCCGGGCTATCCCCCTGTACAGGGTAGGTTACATACGCGTTACTCACCCGTGCGCCGGTCGCCACCCAGTATTGCTACCTGTGCTGCCCCTCGACTTGCATGTGTTAAGCCTCCCGCTAGCGTTCATCCTGAGCCAGGATCAAACTCTTCATTGTATAAATTATTTCTTGTGTCTTTTTCAAAAAACAATCCCTGGTCTCATTCTCAAATACTAACAAGTCTTATCGACGAGTTCTTTCATATCTCGCCTGGTTGTTTACTTCATAATTTCAAAGAACTTTTGCCCCCCGAACCTCCGGCCCGGAAGCGCCCCTTCAATTCCTGGTACCCTTATCCGGATACCCTGTTATCTTTTGGGACGACAAAGATAAGAATTCAAGTCATCTTATCCAAACAAAAAATGAGATATTTTTTCCGGCTTTTTTTCATCCCTTCCTGCCTTTCTTCACTAAGCCGGAATCCTATCTCTCATACCCTTCAATCAACTCTTCGCTGTAAAAGCGGGTGCAAATGTATGCAATGATTTTAATAATGCAAATTTCCATGCAAATAATTTTATAATATTTTCATCATTATTTACGCACCCCTATTTATTTTATTCATTATCTGTTACTTACAACATTATGATTTTAGTCATGGTTTGTATAAAAACCCGATACCCGGTAAAAACTGAAGGTATATTATATTATATGAAGCATAGCACCGGTTACAAATCAACTCCGGGAAAAGTATTAAAGAAACAGAAGTCTGGGGATTGAACAGCCCCCCATCAGGGGGAATACCCGGTGCCCTGCCCCTACCTTATGCCTCAGTGGCAAAGAGATGTCCGGATCTGAGCGACCGGGATGTAAAACAACTGTCAATCTGCGGAATAGCAACCCTGAAGCTGATAAAAAAACTTGCATTAGAGGAATTTCTTGCATAAATTTGATATCATTTTGAAAGAGTCTGATATATGTCCGGCATGATTAAAGGATATAATTACGACATCTTCATCTTCTGCACCCGGAAAGACAACGGATGTGATCACTGGGGAAGTGATCCTGTTAATGTCGTTAATACAGTGGCAATCCTTCATTCCTGACTTTTATAAACGTATTGACTTATATTAAAATATCTCCAGGTATTCACCATTAAAAACCCCAGATTATGAAGAAAATTATCAGTTTCAATGTTCTCTTTGTATTCCTGTTGTTTCTTGTTAATGGAATACAAGCACAGACTCAGGAGCCAAAGCTCGATCAGTTTAACCTTATCCGGCAGTTCGTTGGTAACTGGAAAATGGAGTATAATAAGGATACTACATTCATTATCGAAGTTGAACAATGCGGGAAAACCATATTGGAAACAGACTACCTGCTGGTTAATGGTAAAAAGGAATTTGACAGCAAATGGACTTATGGCTATTCTCCTGAAACGAATCAGTTTAAGATCTTCGCTGTCTATCCAGACGGGAGGTATAATACATGGATTGGCTATTTTAGTGCTGAGAAAATGTGGCAGCAGATACTGGTTCAGGATATGAACCCGGAGAAAATTATTATGAAGGCAGAATGTAACTTCTTAACTCCGGATGAATACTCGGCATATCAAATGGATCCCGAAGGTAAAAGAATAAGCAGGGATTTTTCGGCTACAAAGATCAAGGAGTAAGAATTATCAAGACCCTGTTTAAATAATGCGACCCGTTATATTTGTAAAAATCCGGGGATTCCTTTGATCAGGATCTGTTACACAGAGACGAAATAATTTAGATGACATCTCCCCTGAAGTAATATAAGATAGTTACGGGATGGGTAACCCCTCTGTCAGCGGAGCTGACATCTCCCCCGAAGGGGAGACTATTCAGCTAAATATTTGGATTTATTATTCCCCCTTTAGGGGGAATAA
>JBJKPQ010000044.1:0-5057 GCA_046706305.1 Bacteroidales bacterium | reverse complement strand
GGTCAAGTATGATGTTTTTCTCTCCTTTACCCGACACAAGCACAAGCTCTGATTTTAATGCAGGAGCTATATGAGTATCTAGCTTTTCTGACTGTATCTGGATTACAGTGCTGTTATTCCGGCTCTCAATATTAAAATCCATAGTAATTATTTTTGATAGCCTAAATTTAACATATTTTTCTATTTCTTGGAAGCTTTATTCTCTTTTTCTTCCATTTCTTCTTTCAAAGCGGCAAGATCAGAAATGTCTCCAAGTGTAGTTTTTTCAGCAGCCGGTTTCTGCTTCCTGGAACCTTTTTTCGGAGCAGACTGTTCAGTTGTCTCTGTTGAAGCTTCAGCGGCTTTCTTCTCATCCTCGAATACCCTGCTGTGTGATACAATAATTTTCTTGGCTGACTTATTAAATTCAATTACCTTAAATAAGAGTTTTTCGTCAACTTTTGCCATTGTACCGTCTTCTTTAACAAGATGTTTAGGAGTAACAAATCCTTCAACCCCGTATGGGAGAGCAATAACTGCACCTTTATCGAAGACTTCCATTACTGTACCTTCATGGATTGAGTCAACAACAAAAAGGTTTTCAAAAACATCCCATGGATTCTCTTCAAGTTGTTTATGACCGAGGCTAAGTCTCCTGTTCTCTTTATCAATTTCAAGTACGACAACCTCTATCTCAGCATCAATTGATGTAAATTCTGCCGGATGCTTGATTTTCTTGGTCCATGAAAGGTCAGAGATATGAATGAGTCCGTCAACACCTTCTTCAATCTCAACAAATACACCAAAGTTTGTGAAATTTCTGACTTTGGCCATATGTCTTGATCCTACAGTGTATTTCTCATCGATATTCTGCCATGGATCAGGTTTGAGCTGTTTAATGCCCAGCGACATTTTCCTGTCATTCCTGTCGAGAGTAAGTATTACTGCCTCAACTTCATCTCCAACTTTGAGAAATTCCTGTGCACTTCTTAAATGTTGCGACCACGACATCTCTGATACATGGATCAGTCCTTCCACGCCGGGAGCTATCTCAACGAAAGCACCATAATCGGCCATCACAACAACCTTGCCTTTGACTTTGTCTCCAACCTTAAGGTCAGGATCAACAGAATCCCATGGATGTGGTGTAAGCTGTTTGAGACCCAGGGCAATGCGTTTTTTATCGTCATCAAAGTCAAGAATCACAACATTGAGTTTCTGATCAAGCTGTACAATCTCTTCCGGATGATTTACCCTGCCCCATGACAGATCGGTAATATGAATAAGTCCGTCAACACCACCGAGGTCGATAAATACACCGTACGAAGTAATATTTTTAACGGTTCCTTCAAGAACCTGTCCTTTTTCAAGTTTGGCAATGATTTCTTTTTTCTGCTGTTCAAGTTCAGCTTCAATAAGAGCCTTGTGAGACACAACAACGTTCTTGAATTCCTGGTTTATCTTAACTACCTTGAATTCCATTGTTTTGCCGACGAAAACGTCATAATCGCGTATGGGTTTCACATCTATCTGTGAACCCGGAAGGAATGCTTCAATGCCGAATACATCAACAATCATACCGCCTTTTGTACGGCATTTAATGTATCCTGTAATGATCTCATCATTTTCAAGTGATGCATTGACCCTGTCCCAGGAATTAATAGCCCTTGCCTTTTTGTGCGACAATAGCAGCTGGCCCTTCTTATCCTCCTGGCTTTCCACGTATACCTCAACCTGGTCACCCACCTTAAGGTTTGGATTATAACGGAATTCATTAAGACTGACAACACCTTCCGATTTGTAACCAATATTAATTACTACTTCCCTGGAGGTCATCTGGATCACTGTACCCATAACAACCTCATCTACAGCCACTGTGGAAAGTGTCTCGTCATAAAGAGATTCATACTCTTTATATTTCGGAGAGTCTTTCTTTTCTTCGCTTTCAAAAGCATCCCAGTCGAAATCATCCGGTGAGGCAGGACTGGCATTACTTTTTACTTCCTCCGACTGTACAGGCTCGGCAGCCTGTTTCTTAGTCTCTTTCCTGTCAGGTCCCATACCATAATCGGCAGCTGTTACCTGCTCTTTAATTTCTTCTTTTTCAGGTTTTTCTTCAGCAGTTACCTCTGCATTTGCGCTCTCTTCCTCTTCTTTTACCTCTGGTTTTACCTCTTCTGCCTCAACTTTTTCCTCAGCCGTAACTTCGGTACTTTGATTTTCTTCAGCTTTTTCTTCTGTTTCAGCCAATGGTTCTGCAGATTCTACTGCATCTGTTTCTTCCTTAACCTCAGCTGTTTCCTGAGAAGTTGCTTCATTCATTTTGTTTTCCTGAGCTTCGATGTTTTCATCAACCGGTTCTGTGGTTGCTTTCTTCTTGCTTTCTGTCATGATTTTAAATTAAAAGATCTAATAATTAATAAGTTAGACATTATTTTGTTGAAAAAATTGGTTGCAAATATATGATTTTTTTTAGAATCTCCCTAATAAACCGAAGATTTTCATTAGGTTAAATAGTGTTCAACAGGTGATTAAAACAGGTGCCGGCGCTGTCCGTACAACACATGCTCCTGACATCTCAGGCATTCATCTGCAAACTGATAAAAAAGAGAGTCCCGCCCATGCTTAAAAACTGTATAAACAACCAGTTGCAGGCAGTTCATTTTCATTTTCGTATTTAACATGTTATATTATCTTTGCATGACTATGTTTTCAATAAATCATTCTGATAAAATATGAAGATAGCTGTTGTTGGTTCAGGTTATGTAGGGCTGGTCACAGGTGCCTGTTTTGCCGAAAGCGGGGTTAACGTGATATGCGTTGATAATGATGAGGTTAAGACTGAACAGTTAAGAAAGGGTGAAATACCCATATATGAACCCGGACTTGAGGATCTGATTAAAAGGAATGTTATTAAGAAAAGGCTTTCATTCACCTACGATATAAAGGATGCTGCCGGTGGTGCAGAGGTAATATTCATAGCAGTCGGCACACCACCGGGCGAAGACGGATCGGCAGATCTGAGTCATGTACTTGCTGTGGCTGGTGATATAGGCAAATCACTTTCAGAGTATTGTGTCGTCGTAACAAAAAGCACGGTCCCGGTAGGTACATCAGAAAAGGTAAGAGCCGTAATATCCAAAGAGCTTAAGGAGAGAAAAGCATCTGTTCCCTTCGATGTGGCATCAAACCCTGAGTTTCTTAAGGAAGGAGCTGCAGTTGAGGATTTCCTGAAACCTGAAAGGATTGTTGTGGGAACCGACACAGACAGGGCGACGGGAATAATGAAGAAATTGTATGCACCATTCGTTTTGAATAATCATCCTATATTGTTTATGGACATACCTTCTGCTGAGATTACGAAATATGCTGCCAATGCCATGCTTGCTACAAGAATAAGTTTTATCAATGAAATAGCAAATTTGTGCGACATACTCGGCGCCGATATAAATTCTGTCAGGAAAGGAATAGGCAGTGACTCCAGGATTGGCAGCAAATTCATGTATCCCGGAACCGGTTACGGAGGGTCATGCTTCCCGAAAGATATTAAGGCAATCATTAAAACTGCCGGTGATAATGGATATGAGCTTAATGTGATAAAAGCTGTAGAAAAGGCTAATGAATATCAGAAAAATGTAATATTCAACAAGATGCTTGCTTTTTTCGACAATAATCTGAATAATAAACTCATAGGGATATGGGGACTCTCCTTCAAACCAAAAACTGATGACATAAGGGAAGCTTCTTCCATATATCTCATAAATAAGTTATTAAAAAACGGTGCCAGGATAAAAGCCTATGATCCTGCCGCCATGGAAGAAACAAAAAAACTGCTTGGTGATAAAATCGAATATGCAGGAGATCCTTACGAAGCAGTGAAAGGTGTCGACGCTCTTTCCCTGATGACAGAATGGTCGGAGTTTCACCTTCCCGATTTTTCAAGGCTTGCTGAACTTATGACTAACAAGGTTGTTTTTGACGGAAGGAACATATATAACCCTGAAGATCTGAAAAAGCTTGGATTTATTTATTTCGGTATCGGACGCCGGTAAAATCTGACCCGGAAACATATTTTTCAGTCAAGCTGCTGTTGAATAATAATTTATCCGTGTTAAAATATCTTCAGGGAAACTCTTACATTTATGCTTCAAACATGAAAAAAACTAGTTCTAATAAAAAATAATATCATGAAAGGAATTATTCTGGCAGGAGGTTCGGGAACAAGGTTGCATCCTATAACAAGCGCTATATCCAAGCAGATGCTTCCGGTATATGACAAACCTATGATTTATTACCCGTTATCTGTTCTGATGCTCGCGGGCATAAGAGATATACTGATCATTTCCACACCAAGGGACCTTCCGGGATTCAGAAACTTACTCGGCGACGGAAAGGATCTTGGTCTGCGCTTCAGCTATAAAGAGCAGCCTTCACCGGACGGACTTGCACAGGCCTTTATTATCGGCGATGATTTCATTGGAAATGACCCTGTATGTATGATCCTTGGAGATAATATATTTTACGGACACGGATTCGGGGATGTCTTGCTTAAAACAGCTGAACTGACAACGGGAGCTTCAATTTTCGGATATTATGTCACTGATCCGGAACGTTACGGGGTTGTGGAATTTGATATAAACAGGAAGGTTCTAAGTATTGAAGAGAAACCTTTAAAACCAAAATCAAACTTTGCAGTTACCGGCCTGTATTTCTACGACAATACTGTTGTTGAAAAAGCCAAATCGCTTAAGCCTTCAGCACGGGGCGAACTTGAAATAACCGACCTCAACAGGCTTTACCTTCAGGAAGGAACCCTTGATATCCATCTTATGGGAAGAGGTATGGCATGGCTGGATACAGGAACATATGAAAGCCTGCTTCAGGCTGCAAATTTCATTGCAACCCTTGAACAGCGGCAGGGACTTAAGGCTTCATGTATTGAAGAAATAGCTTACAAAAGAGGATACATAAACAGGGAACAACTGGCAGCCCTTGCACAACCAATAAAAAACAGCCAGTACGGTAAATATCTGCTCAGGATTGCCAAGGAAGAGATTAAAATATTTGCCGGAATAAGA